>JAHJDP010000042.1 GCA_018831195.1 Candidatus Eisenbacteria bacterium
AAGTCTCGATGTGATTCAGCCAATACTGCTGCTTCTCGGTGAGCTTCTTCGTTTCTTGTTGGGACATGACTGTCCTCCTCTCTGAGAACAGTCTCCGGAGAATTTAAAGGGATGACAAGATGGGGTTTATTGATCGCTTACAAGAATGGGGCGGTTGTATGAGGTGCGGTCGTGGCGGGCCGCCTGGAAAAAAGCGATAGCCTGCAGCACGCCCCCTGAGAAAAACCAGAGGCCGGCGTTTTCCCTTCGAAAAATTTAGGCGGCTCTTTGTCGGATCTCTTGATATGTCTCTTCGAGTTCGATGAGCAGAGGTTCGATATGAATCACATCCTCAGCGAGAGCGGCCTGCTCAATCTGTGAGCCAAGCTCTCCGACACGGTCATAACCGAACATACCCGCCGAACCTTTGAGACTGTGCGATGTCCGGCGAATTGAAATGAGATCCCCACCGTCGAGGTCATGCTTCATCTGATCCAATGAGGACCGGATTTGCACAAGGTACTCCTCCTGCATTTCCCGATACTCATCACCCAGAACATCTTCAATATTCATGGTATCCCCCGATGTCCCACAATAACTGGACAAACTTCCCCAAAAGCCGGAGGCGATCTCCCCACCGTCCCAGCTCTTGTAACTCATCGTCCGGGTGGGTTCCGAAGTTAACCCCTTGTCAACATTCCGATCAGGGCGCCGGGGGCGGGGTGGAGGCCCAAGCGGGAAGCCCAAGGGAGCCCATATCGAGGGCCAGCCGACCGAGGGTCAGGACGAGCGCCACAATTATAAGGGCTGTGATCAGGTTCAGGATGAGACCGGTCCGCGCCATGCGGGGGATCGTTAACCACCCGCTGCCAAAGACGATAGCATTGGGGGGCGTGGCGACCGGGAGCATGAAGGCGCAGGATGCGGCCAGCGCCGCCGGGAGCATCAGGAGATAGGGATGCAGGTGGGCGCCTTTGGCCGCCGAGGCCAAAACCGGCATAAGGAGGGTTGTTGTGGCCGTATTCGATGTGACCTCGGTCAAAAATGTGGTGAGAAGGCTGGTGGCGAGCACCAGAAACGGCGTCGCTACGCCGGTGAGCTGAGCTAATTGGGCGCCAAGCCACCCGTCGAGACCGGTCTGCCTGAAACCGGCCGCCAGGGCGAAGCCGCCGCCGAAGAGGATCAGGATCCCCCAGGGGACCCGGCCCACGGCCTCTTGCCACTGCAGCACCGGCCGCCGGCTTTTGGAACCGGGTGGCCGGACCGGGAGGATAAAAAGAAGGAGCGCCATGGTCACTGCCACGGTGGCATCATGAATCCCTGCCTGCCATGGGAAGAGGGTTGACCAGCCGGGCAGGGTCAGGCTCCCCAGTTCGATGGGGCGGCGCGTCATCCAAAGGAGGGCGGTTGTGGCAAAAACGGTGAGCACGACCTTCTCCGCTCCCGTCATCGGTCCGAGCTTCCGACGCTCTTCACGGACCTGGCGGGCCGCTTCGCCCGGATGGAGTTGTCCCTTTGGTAAAGTGCCGCCGAATCGCCAAATGACCCAGGCGGCCGCGGGCATGGCCACGAGCACGAAGGGGACTCCGATGATCATCCACTGCATGAAACTGATTTCAGGCGCTTCGGGGAAAAGTTTATTTGTTAAACCAGTGAAGACGATATTCGGGGGCGTGCCGATGAGGGTGCCGACGCCGCCGATGCTGGCGGCATAGGCTATCCCCAACATGATAATGCATCCCAGCTCCCGTTTGAGACTCTCCCGGTTGTGGCCCTCGGGTGAAGCATCGGCGAGATGGGTCACGACGGCGATGGCGATGGGAACCATCATGAGCGCGGTTGCCGTGTTGGAAATCCACATCGAGAGAAGAGCGGTGGAGGTCATGAAACCGATGAGCAGCCTTCCGGGGCTGGCACCGATCCATGAGATCGTGAGAATGGCGATCCGGCGGTGAAGATTCCAGCGCTCGATAGCGGAGGCGATCAGGAATCCGCCAAGGAAGAGAAAGACAAGTTGGTCGCCGTAGGACGGCGCGACCTGTTTGCTCGGCATGATACCGAGAAGCGGGAAGAGGGCCAAAGGGAGCAGCGCCGTTGCGGGGATCGGGATGGCTTCGGTGATCCACCAAACAGCCATGAGAATCGCGACCGCGGCCATCTTTCGCTGCTCGGGCGTGATAGCCCCGCCGGGTATAACGATGGGAATGGCGGCGATGATCAGACCGAGAATCAAGGACTTACGTTTCATCGCGATTCCTCTCTGTTGCTATGGTTGCTTCTATTTGTTCTCCGCCGGTTTGGTCGCCAAATAAGACCTGAGGAGTTTGGCCTGCTCGTGAGATGGATCTATTGTTAAAAGACGGTCGATGTAAACAAGGGCCTCTTCGGGACGATTCATCCGCGTGCCGACTAGAACGCCGAGATTCCAGAGAGCGTCGACGTTACGGGGATGCTGCGCCAAAACGCGGATGAGGACCTCCCGCGCGGGTTCGAACCGCCCGATCTGCGCCATGAGCCGGCCTTGATTGACACCGGCCTCAACAAGGCTGGGGTCGATTTCGTAGGCGCGCCGGTGCGCGTCGATCGCCGCATCATAATCACCCCGGGATTCCAGGATCCGGCCGAGATTACGAAGAGCCGGGGCGTAATCAGGATCGAGGACGAGGGCGGATCGGATCATCTCCTCGCCCTCATCAATCCGTCCCAGCTCCAGAAGGCAGACCCCGAGATTGTTCCTGAAGAGGACGCCACGCGGGCCGAGTTCAACCGCCTTGCGGTACTCCTCGGCCGCCTCGCCGAAGTGTCTCTGCTGCTTATACACCGATGCGATCGCCGCATGCTGGTTGGCGAAAAAATCACTAGGCTTATACATTGGAATATGAACCAGGGCCGTTCCCGCAAGGAGCCCGCCGATGAGAAGAACGGGGCGGGGACGGGGAAGATCCGATGAACGCCATGGTCCCGGAATAATCTGAAGCAGGCTCGCCACGGCGATTCCCGAGAAGATGAGCAGGAAGGGAACCGCCGGCAGCCGGTAACGGGCCGTGATAAAGAAGGGCAGAAGCGTCAGAAGATACCCGAGGACGAAAAGGGCGGGGATCGCCAGCCGCCGCCGCATCGGCCAGGCGATCAAGAGCCCGGCGATGGCGAAGGGGATCAGCGTCCCGAACCGGAAGGGCGTCCAGCGCAGCACCGGTGAATACCGCTCAAAGAAGTTCAGATCGAAGTGGTTGGGGATCTCATAAGCGTTCCAAAAGAGAAGAAACTTGCGTCCCAGCAGAATGATGTCACGGCCCGGCTCCTTTGCGATAAAAGCAAGGCCGTGCCGAAACCAGTAGGTGGAAACCTCGCTTGGTTTGAGGCGCCGGCCGGCGGCCTTCTCGGCCAGCAGGGTCGAGGCCTGCTCGAGGTCGGATTCCATGGCCGGATCGACGCTGAATATCCCCTCGGCCGTTTCGTTATTGCCAATGTAAAAGTTGATCCCGCCGTTGGAGGTGGTCAAGACAAGATCCCCGCCGACGATGAGGTTTCGAAGGGTGACGGGGAGGACGACGACAAGAACAGCGGCGGTGAGACTCATGGCGGGACGTAGCGCCGCGCGCCACGGCCGGCCCGATTGCCATTTCCATCCGGCCAGCAGAAAAGGAATGACACCGAGGATATTCGGTTTGCCGAGCACGGCGAAACCCAGAAGGAGGCCGGATAGGGCCGGCAGAAGGGTTTCCGGTCTTTTGGAGGGTCCGCGTTCGGCGGAAATGACGAGGAGCAGAAGCGCCGCGGTCAGACAGGTGAGAACCAATGTAATTTCGAGCATCTCGCCCGAGAAGAAAAGGAAGGCCTGATAGAAACCGGCGAAAATCGCCGTAATCCATGCCGTCGTCGATCCCAGCAGCCGCCGGGTGAGGATCCACAGAAGCAGAACCGTCATCGAATCGATCAAGCCCTGCGCGACGTAGAGCCCGAAAATGCTGCTCCCGTTGATGAGATAGTTCAGCGCCATGAAGAAGGGATAGAGTGGGCTCGAGTGAAAATAGACTCCCCTGCCCAGCAGGTCGCCGCCCAGGATCTCTCCCGCGCGAATGTGATAGAGAAGCGGGTCGGCAGTGGGATTGAGAAAGGTGGGGTTGTCCCTGATCTGGAGCAGGTAGATCCATCGTACGAAGAACGCCGCGGCAATAAAAATGATGAGGAACAGCTTTTCCCGGTTCATAAAGCCTGATAATTTCGGCGCCGATTCCTTCTTTTGCGGACCCTTTGTTTTCCTGGCCATCGCTGCCTGTTCCTCCCGATCCTCCAGCGTCTCCTGGAGATGATAGGACAGGAATTTTCCCAACTCAAATCGTGGAATAAAAAAACCGCGGGGCCCTCGGACCCCGCGGTTATGATGGCGACGTTGAATTCCGCCGGTCGATCTAATTCTTCGAATCGAGTTTCTGGCGCTCCTTGATCCCTTGGTAGAGCAGATAAACTCCCAGGGCCATCGGAAGGACCGGCCACCAATCCTCCAGCCAATCAAGCGAGATCTCGAAGACGGAGTTGAGGAATAGGATGAATCCGACAAGAAGGAGAAGGGCGCCGCCGACCATCGAACCGCCCGCACCCGCCTTAATCTTCTGATCTCTCAGTGGATCGGGACCCATTCCCGCTAAGGCTTCATTGTAAAAGGAAGCAAGCCGGACCGCGTCGACAACGTTATACAGCCAGTAGAACGAGAGGAAAATTCCCAGTAATGGGCTGAGCGCTCCCACGTCGTTGGCGAGCAAGGTAATTGTGGCCGAGACCACAATGATATTGATGAAGCCGCGCTGGTAGTATCCGACATAAACCTGTCCCAGTCCCGGAAGCATGGAGAGAAAGCCGGCCAGCGCCGCCGATTTCCGACGCGCGGGCGGCAGGTGCACGGGGGCGGGTGCGCCTTGAGGCAGGGGTGGGGCTTGCCGCGCTTGGCCGGGCGGGCTGAAGTTCGGATCCGGTGTGCCGTCTTGATATGAACTCATGTCATCCTCCTTTGAAACCGCTTGATCGCCTCTGAAATGTCTTCTCGCCGGGCCGATCATTTATCTTTCTGATACCCTCATGACGCAAACCTGATAGTTAAGGTTCGGTGCTTTCTTCTTTATCTTTTTCAATACCCTTCCAGCGCTGCGATATCGTCTTCTTCATCTCGGTGATATGCTGCCAGGTTTCGATGAAGTTTCCTTTTATAACCGATACCCCGGCCTTACCGGCGTAAGATCCTCCAATCGACGCCGTGTCGAGGAGTTTGTCGCCGGTTTCTACAAAAGCATCCCAGAGATTTCCGGTCTCTTTTGCAAGCGGAACGCCGGTCCGCTCCCAGACACTTCCGCCGAAATCCGCGATACGGCCGCGGGCCGGTTCATTGGCCTGCCAAGCCTGCGAAACCGACTCAATGGGATTTGTCCCGGCCCGTGCCGCCGGATCCGAGTTGCCTTCGAATGGGAAACCGAAAATATTAAAAAGAATAAACAGGATCATTGCAAAAGAGTAAGCCACTTCCAGCGGGAAACGAGGACGCCGGATCTGACGGGACCACCAGCCGGAGACGGCGCCGGTGACAGTGCCGGTGACCCGGCTCTTCAAGCTGGGTTTGTAGATGGTGCGATCGAGGACATCCATGACAAACCGCGAATCCGGTTGGATCTCCGCCATCGAACGGAGATCTTCGGAAAGATTCGCTAAGATGTTCTTGAGCAGAGTGCAATTGTCGCAGCGTTCGAGGTGGTGCGCCACCAATTCCTCGTTCGTTGGATCCAGATTTCCCTCAATGTGATCGCAAAGAAGTTCTTCGAGACGGCGGCAGGGGGAACCGGTCGTCTGTTCGAGAATCGCGCCGGTCAGCTCGGCCTGGGTTTCATCCGACAGCAAATCGGGCTCAGTTTTGAAAAGCCTGTAGACTTCACGGCAGTGCTCACACTCCACCATGTGTTCGCGGGCGGCCTGATCTTCCGCGTGAGACAATCTGTCTCCGAGCAGTCGATCGAGGATCTTTTCAAATGCCGCGCAATCCATGACGAATCAGTCTCCGGTCCCTTCTGTGTTTCTGCCGGCCATCTCGAGCACCTGCCGCGCCAGTTGAATCCGGGCACGGTTGGAACGTGACTTCACTGTGCCGATCGGCAACTTCAACATTTTGGAGATCTCTTCCAAACTCAAGCCTTGAATCTCCTTCAGAACAATGATCTCCCGGTTGATCTCGCTCAGCTTTCGAAGGGCGGTATGCACCAGCTTCTTTCTCGAGCTGAGTTGAAATTCCTCCGCGGGGTCCAGTGTGTCTGCTTGTAAGTGCGTCATCTCATCCACCGGAACGCCGCTCATGGGCGGGCGGGCCTTTCTGCGCCGCAGGCGGTCGATGCACATGTTCCGGGCGACCCGGAGCATCCACGGCACGAAGGTCTTCTCATTCGTGCAACTGTCCAGCCGGTTGTATATGCGGATGAAGATGTCTTGTGCCAGATCCCGCGCTTCTTCGGCGTTGCCGATATAATGATAGGCGAGTCCGTATATCCGGCCCTGGAAGCGTGTCACCAACAGCTCCCAGGCGAGAGCATCTCCTTTCCGGCATTGGCCGACTAATGTGGTTATGTCCATCAACCTCTCACCCTGTTCGCTGACCCTTCTGCAACTCCCCACATTCGATAAGACAAGACGCAAAGGGACTTGTCCAGGTTCCGTTGCGGGGAAGGATACGATCAGCTTATCCCAAATCCGGCGGAGCGATGCCTTGTAATCTATTGTTTTGCAATGGGATGCCCATTATATCGCTCTGGGGTTAAAAATATGGGCCGGTTGATGTGGACGCTGTGCCACGGGAGAAAATCAAGGTAGAATCCGGCCTGAGATGTTCATCGACGATCGGGGGTCTCCGGTCAAAGGTCATGGGTTCCCGGCTGGGAGTTCCCTGGGATGACGAGGAGGAGAAGATGATTCGTAAGATTCTGAAATCTGCTGTTTTTGTTGCCATGCTATGCGGTCTGCTGAGTCTTGACGCCCCCGGATGGATTTTTGGTGGAATGCCAAAGATTCAGGCCGAGAACCCCCTCATTACGGATGGTGATTTTGAATCGAATGCCGACGGCCAGCAATTGCGGGCAAAGGAAAAGTGGGGGTGGTGTGAGAGCCGCCGGAACGGCAATGGCCGGATGCTGCTGAAATGTTCAAAGAAGAAGGTTTTTGGGAATGCTACAACCAAAGCCATGATCAAGGGTGATCCGGAATACAATACCTACATGACGCAGCGGCTGGGCGAATCACAGACGGGTGAATTCGCCCTTCAGTGGGATATCTGTGTCAGGGAAATATTGCCTCAGTACAACCGGTCGGCCTTTCAAATTATCGGAGACGCTTCGGCCAAGGGCAAAGGACCCAATGCGGTGGGCAAGGAGCGGTTCGTCTTTTTAGGGTTCGAAAATGCCGAGACGCCGGGCAAGATCAATTTGGTGGCCTTCGAGGGCGGGAAGGAGTGGGACAAGAAAACCCTGGTCGCGCCCGGTCTGGATCTCAAGACATGGTACACGGTTTCTGTGAAGGTCGACGTTTCCAAGAAACGCTACACGGTCTCTGTTCCCGGTGTGATGGATACTCCGGTTGAAATGGAAGCGTACAAGGTTAAAAAGGGTCCCCCGAAGAAATTGACCCATATCAGTTTTGCCTCTTGGAATGATGGGCCGGGAACATTTTACATTGATAACGTCCGGCAGCCATAAGCAGCCGCGACAGTCTTAATAGAATCTGAAACGGCCTTGGGGATTGGTGAATTGCTACTCATCCCCAAGGCCGAATTTTTGCGCCCGGTAACGCATCGTCTTGTAGGAGATGCCGAGCCGGCGGGCCGCCTCGCTGAGATTGCCGTTGGATCTGTGGATGGCTTCCCGCAGAAGCTGTTCTTCGAGATCGGTGAGTGAGATCGGGCCTTGATCGAGCAGTCGTCCCGGCTCAAGCGGGAGGGATCCGGCGGGCCGGTTCGATTCTAGCGGGGCCGGCGGCTGATGTTTTCGGACGGAAGGAGGCAGGTCCTCCAAACCCAGGGGCTCGCCGTCGGAGAGGGCCACCATCTTCTCCATCATATGCTCGAGTTCCCTGACATTGCCGGGGAAGGGATACCCCTTGAGGTATTGAAGAAGCGATTCGCTTAAGTCGGGGGCTGGGACGCCGGAACGGGCCGCGGCCCGGTTCCGGAAGAGTTCCGCAAGGATAGGTATATCATCTTTTCGATCCCGCAAGGGCGGCAGCAGAAGTTCATGTACATTAAGGCGGTAATAAAGATCTTCCCGGAAGGATCCCTCTTTTACCATTTGCGGGAGATCACGGTTCGTCGCCGCGATGAGCCGCACATCGATCGGACGAAGGGTATGGCCGCCGATGCGCTCCACCGATCTGTCTTCCACGACCCGCAGTAGTTTGGCCTGAAGATTCAACGGCATGGCGCTGATCTCATCGAGAAAAAGGGTTCCGCCGTCGGCTTGTTCAAAACGCCCGATCCGGTCGGCCGTGGCGTGGGTGAAGGATCCCCGCTCATGGCCGAAGAGTTCGCTCTCCGCGATCCCCTCGGGTATGGCCGCGCAATTGACAGGGACAAAAGGACCATCCGCCCTCAAACCGTTATAATGCAGCGCCCGCGCGACAAGTTCCTTGCCCGTCCCGCTTTCACCGGTGATGAGGACATCGCCTTGAAGTTTCGTCAGCTTCTCCAGCCGCCTGAGGCATTCCTGGATCGAGGGCGACCGGCCATAGATTTTCGGCGCGGCCTGTGCGCCGAGCTTCTCGCGCAGCCGTTTGTTCTCGCGAAGCAGGCCGACCCGTTCGGCTACCCGCCTGACGCGCTGGACCAATTCATCTTTGTTAAAGGGTTTTTGAAGATAGTCGAAGGCGCCGCTCTTCATCGCCTCGACGGCCGATGATACGGTGCCGAAGGCCGTCATGAGTATAACAATCAGATCGGGTTTGAGGATCAGCGCCTGTCGCAGGAGTTCGACACCATCCATGCCGGGCATCCGCAGATCGGTGATGAGCAGATCGATGGGTTTCCGGTCCTGCATGATCTTCAGGGCGTCGCCGCCTGAACCCGCCGAGGAGACGGTGTAACCTTCATCCTGCAGGATTTCGCCCAGGATTTGTCTTTGCGCCGTCTCATCATCGACGATGAGAATGTTTAGCGGGATCGTCTTCACGAATCCGGTTCTCCTTCAATCAATGGATGGACATCATTCACGGCCGGATGACGCTCCTGCCGCGCGGGAAGGGTCACGGTCATCCGCGTTCCTCTTCCTGTCTCACTGTCGGCGCGCACCCAGCCGCTGTGATGCTCGGCCACGGAGCGGACGATGCTCAATCCCAATCCGACGCCCCCCGAACGGCCGGAGTAGAAAGGATCCCAAATATGAAGGAGCTCTTCCTGGCTGATGCCGGAACCTTCGTCGATGACCGAGATAACGAGATGATCCTTTTCAATTCCGGCTTGTACAAAGATTTTCTTCCCCTTCGGCGTCGCTTCCAAGGCATTGGAGAGCAGATTGTTCCAGATCATCGGTAAGCGGCCCGGATCAGCTTCGATTTCGATGCCATCGGCGCACTCCAAGCTTAGGGAGATACCCAACGCCTCTGCTTCCGAGCTGAAGAGAGCCACACTCGATCTCAGGCTTTCGCTCACGTTCACTGATTCCAACTGAAGCTCACCGGATCTTGAGAAATCGAGAAAAGCGCCGACCATCTTTTCGAGTCGCGAGATCTCGGAGGTCACCAGGTTGTAGTAGCGGCCGAATTCCTTGGGTTCCCCGCCCCCGGCCCCCGGCCGATCCTGCACACCGCCGGCCTCTATGACTTTGTCGCGCATATGCTGCATCGTCAGGAGGATGGTGTTGAGCGGATTGCGGATTTCGTGCGCGACACCCGCCGCCAAACGTCCGACGGCCGCGAGACGCTCGGCCTCCGCCAGGCGCTTTTCAACCTGCTGCGATTCCTTGAGGCGCCCGACCATCTCATTAAAAGAACCGGTCAATCTTCCGATCTCATCGGATCGCTTTGGGGTGATCAGTTGGTCGAGATCGCCGTCGACCACCCGGCCGAAGGAGGATTGCAGTGCTTTTATTGGACGGGTGAATTGTGCGGCGACCAGAAAGGCCCCCAAAATCCCGAGCCCGAGGATACTGACCAGCCAATAAAGGCCGCGCCATCGTGCTCGGCCGAGGTCTTCCGTCAAGTGGTTCAACGGGTATCTATACTGCAGTGAATAGAAGGCGCTGTCGGAATCGGAAACGTTCAATGGCAGATTGATAATGATGTCATGGCCGCCCTTTCCGCCTCCAGCGGTTTGAGGGGACGAAAGCGCGGGTGCGGCCGTAGCGCTCGAATCGCCGTGCGAGAAGCCAAGCGTGTCGAGTTTAACAATTAGAGTTCTAGGGGATCCCCAATCACCCTTTTTTCCAAGAGCGAGAGAGTCACAAACCGGGCCGGGCACCCAAAGGAGGCGGCGATTCTTTTCATCTGATTTGATGAATCGGTCCCTTCGCAGAATCTTGCGGCTTGTCCCGAGGGTGTCATCCGCCACCCAGGCCAGAATTTTAACCTGAGCAACTGAATCAGCGGCTTGAAAAGCGGCGTCACAGATGAACTCCTCGACGATGGCGTCCAGGTTCGGCAATTCCCGATTCCGGGCCAGTTCATGAACTCTCTGTGCAAAAACGAGGGTCGTTTGATCGAGTCCCGAACTCAATTCTGAAAGGCGGGCCAGAAGAACATGCTGCTCTCTCTGCATCAGCAGGTATTGCAGGACCATGACGGCGATCAGAATGATGACCATCATTGTCGCCAATCTCAGTTTGAGAGTCATGCCGGATGGATCCTTCTTACCCTTGCATGCCAAGGTTCATCGGCCGGGATATCTTCAAGATGGTGACGTGTTTCAAAGACACGTCTTCCGCATTCCATTCGCCGGACATCATCTTATCACCTTTATCTTCGGATGGAATAATCCTGAGCGGTCCGTTCCTCCCGGATTTGATCCGATCCAACAAACCATGGAAATCTCTGCTTCATTTTCATGAAGGGGATAAAAGCAATCCCCATGCCTGGAATTACGCCGTTGTAACGGGTTTATATCATGAGGGTTAGGTGTTGGCGGCATTCTTGGGGATGGGAGTTCTCCTCATATGAGCAGCCCAAATGGGGAGAACCTCCCGAGATAGACATGCAGAGGAACAAGAGGCCGTTCCTTGACCGGTCGCGCCGATGGTGGCAATATGGTTCCATAATGGAACCATAAGAGGAGAGTGCCGTGCCGAATATCACCATTAAGGGTCTTCCCGAAACGCTCTATCAGCGCTTGAAAAACCGAGCCCTCCGCCATCGGAGAAGCCTGAACAGTGAAGTCATCGTCTGTCTTGAACAAGCCGTCAATGTGAGCCCGCTTGATCCAGAAGCCTGGCTTTCCAGCGCTGACCGATCCCGCAAGCGTTTTAACCTTACGCCATTGACGGAGAGTGATCTTAGAAAGGCGAAGGAAAAGGGTAGGCCATGATTGTTGTTGATACGAGTCAATTGGCGTACCTGCTGATAGGTGGGGCGGTAACAAAAGCAGCCCGGCAGGTCTTCCTAATAGACCCTGAATGGGCTGCGCCGATTCTTTGGCGGAGCGAATTCCGAAATCTTCTGGCGCACTATCTTAGAAAGGGTGAGTTGAAACAATCTCAAGCCACAAAGTTACAGGAAAAAGCGGAAGAGCTTTTGGCTGGGAGGGAATATCTGAGCCGATCCGATCAGATTCTCCGTCTCGTTACAGAATCAACACTCTCCGCCTATGACTGTGAGTGTGTCGCCTTGGCAAGGGAATTGCGGGTTCCATTGGTCACATCAGACAAAGCCATCCTTCGCGAATTTCCTGCCATTGCCATGCCACCGGAAGTTTTCGTGCAACGAGGCGCCTGATTACTCATCACCTGACACATCAGCCGCTGCGTCAGCCGCCGCATCTCCCTTCGGCGCTTCCACCAGAACTTTCAGCGCATTGTTCTCGAGATCGATGGTGATCGTGCTGCCGTCTACAACGTCGCCCTTGATGATCTGCCGGCCGATCCGCGTTTCCAGTTCCCGCTGCAGATAACGCTTCAACGGCCGCGCGCCGTAAACCGGGTCGAATCCGGCCCGCGCAACAAACTCCCGCGCCGCATCGGTCAATGTCAAGCTGATCCTTCGATCCTCAAGCCGTTTCCGCAGGGCCGTCATCAGCAGATCGACGATCTGTTTGATCTCATCGAGCGTCAGTGGTTTGAAGAGAATAATATCATCGACGCGGTTCAAAAACTCGGGCCGGAAGGTGGCGCGCAGCGAGCGCATCACCTGATCCCGCGCTGATTCCAGGATCTCACCGGCGTCGGTGACACCCTCCAGTAGAAATTCCGAACCGAGATTCGATGTCATGATGATGACCGTGTTCTTGAAATCGACGGTGCGCCCCTGCGCATCGGTGAGGCGCCCGTCATCGAGGATTTGAAGCAGCACATTGAAGACATCGGTGTGCGCCTTTTCAATCTCGTCGAAAAGGATGACCGCATACGGTTTTCTGCGCACCGATTCGGTCAGCTGCCCACCCTCATCATATCCAACATAACCGGGAGGGGCGCCGACGAGACGGCTGACGGTGTGCCTTTCCATATACTCGCTCATGTCGATGCGGATCATATTATCCTCGCTGTCGAACAACGTTTCAGCGAGGCTGCGCGCCAGCTCGGTTTTCCCGACACCGGTCGGTCCGAGAAAGATAAAGGAACCGATCGGCCGCCGCGGGTCTTTGATACCCGATCGCGCGCGGATCACCGCGTCGGCGATCAGATTCACCGCCTCGTTTTGACCCACAACCCGCTCATGGAGAACCTCGTCCAGTCTCAGCAGCTTTTCGCGTTCACCCTCCATGAGACGGGTGACGGGGATTCCGGTCCATTTGGAGACGATCTCGGCGATCTCTTCCTCGGTCACCTCTTCCCGCAGCAGGCGCTCAGGCCCTTGCGTATCGGTCAGCTTCAGTTCTTCGCCCGCAAGCTTTTGTTGAAGCTCGGGCAAACGTCCATGCTGCAGTTCGCCGGCCTTGTTCAAATCGTAGGCCCGCTTCGCCTCTTCGATTTCATTCCGGACTTTTTTTATCTCTTCGCGCAGCGCCCGGATCTTTTGAATCGCCTCCTTCTCTTGATCCCACTGCGCCTTCATTGTCTTAACCCGGTCTTGCAAGTCGGCCAGCTCCTTCTGCAATGATCCCAGCCGGCTGCGGCTCGCTTTATCTTTCTCTTTCTTTAATGCGGATTCTTCAATTTCGAGCTGCATGACACGGCGTGTCATCTCATCGAGATCCGCCGGCATTGAATCGATCTCGGTGCGGATCATGGCGCACGCCTCATCGACCAGGTCGATCGCCTTATCGGGCAAAAAGCGGTCGCTGATATACCGGTTTGATAGAACAGCGGCCGAGACGAGCGAGTTATCCAATATCTTGACGCCATGATGCACTTGAAAAGATTCCCGCAGGCCGCGGAGAATCGAAATCGTGTCTTCAACGGTCGGCGGTTCGACCAGAACCGGCTGAAAGCGCCGTTCCAGAGCCGCATCTTTCTCGATATGCTTGCGGTATTCATCCAAAGTCGTCGCGCCGACACAGTGGAGTTCGCCGCGGGCGAGCATCGGTTTCAGCATATTCCCGGCGTCCATCGAGCCCTCCGCCTTGCCCGCGCCGACAATATTGTGTAACTCGTCGATGAAGAGGATAATCCGGCCCTCGGAAGATTTGATTTCCTGAAGAACCGCCTTCAGGCGTTCCTCAAACTCCCCGCGGAACTTCGCGCCGGCGACGAGGGAGCCCATATCGAGGGCGAAAATCCTTCTGTCTTTCAGACCCTCCGGCACGTCGCCCCGCACGATGCGCTGCGCCAATCCCTCGGCGATCGCTGTCTTCCCGACGCCGGGTTCGCCGATGAGAACAGGATTATTCTTTGTCTTGCGGGACAGAATCCGGATAATCCGGCGGATCTCCATATCGCGGCCGATCACCGGATCCAGCTTGCCCCGTTCAGCCTCTTGTACAAGATCGCGGCCGTAACGCTTCAGCGCGTCATAGGTCGCTTCGGGATTGTCGCTTTGGATCCGCTGATTCCCGCGGACCGATTGCAGCGCTCCCAGAAATCCGTCGCGGGTCACCTGAAACTGTTGAAAGGCGCGGCCTGCCGCCGTCTCGGTTCCCTCTTCGAGGAATCCAAGGGCAAGATGCTCAACGGAGATATAGTCGTCTTGCAAGCGGCGGGCCTCTTCCTCGGCCCGGAGCAGCAGTTTGTTCAACCGGTGGGTGACCATGACCTTTCCCGGCTCCACGCCGGGCCCGGAAATCCGCGGCCGTCGCGCCAGCGCGGACTCGATCACCGCCCGGAATTCCGGCAGGGGAACATTCATCTTCGCGAGAAGCCTGGGGAGGAGGCCCTCTTCTTGATCGAGCAGAGCGATAAGGAGATGCTCTCCATCCACTTCATGGTGACCCAGCCGGATCGCATGATTCTGCGCCTGCTGTAGGGCTTCCTGCGTTTTCTGCGTCAGACGATTCAGATCCAAAAGACCATCCTCCATGTCTCCCAATCGGAAGGTTGCCATCTCATGATCGAGTCGTGAGATACCAGAAACTTCGATCTCTCGGTTCCCTGTGGGATACCAGAATATTCGATCTCTCTCAATAAGAACACCACAGGAACACATTTCCCGGGCGGGTGTTCCATAATCGGCCTGGGGGTGATGACAAAGCTTTTAAATGGTCCCGCTGCTGGATTATTCTATGCACGGGATTATCCTTCCGAGAGGGTCGGCATGTTCTTCGATCGTGTTTCCATCATAAGGGGGCAAAGCCTATGACCTGCAACCGCTTTCCTGTGGCCCACCCGCGGCTTCAATCAGGCCGCGAAAATTCAAACCGGGCGCGAGGCCTTCTCATCCTAACCATTCTTGGGGTGGTCCTCTTTTCGGCCGGCTCTGCGGAGGTCCTCGCCAGCCCGCTGATCTATGCCTTCGATGCGGGGGGCGGTTTCTTCGTGCCTCTCGATAGCGGGAACCGCAGCGCCTATGGAACAGGAGCCGAGTTCAGCTTCGGTTTCTCACCGATGCTTTCCACATCGGGGACCTGGTTGATGTTTGAAGTCGGATATATGAAATCGGCCGGACACGAGTATTGGAACGATCCGACTTTTGAGATGCCGGAGGATAAGTACTGGCTTGTTCCGATTCGATTAGGAGTGCGCCGGGATGTCCTGGCGGAGTCGACCTCGTTTCCAATCAAGTTCTGTCTCGGGGCCGGCTTCCAAACAATCTTGACCGGTTGGAAGGACGGCTACGGCACATCGTATAAGAGCCCGACCTTCGGTCTGCTTCTGGAGATCCGGCCGGAGCTCACGCTCAGCGGTCCTTGGGGTCTCTGGTTGAGTAACAGAATGACATTCCTCGGCGATGTCACCTACGAGGATAGCGACATTCCCGAGATCAATTACTCGGCCAACTCGTTGCAGATCGGCCTGAGTTACACCGTCCATCGTTAAACCGGGGGTGAACCGATGAGATTCAATAGATTCGATGCCAAAAATACGGGTCAGCTCCGTCGCCGGATTCTATCGATGGCTCTGCCGGTGATTCTTCTCGGCGCCTGCATCTCGCCGTCCTTGGCCTTTGTGGGCTGCGTCCCTTGTGATGGGTGCTGGATTCAATCGGAAGGTCAGATGGTCCTCACGATCATGGACCGTGAGGAAGGCCTCGTTCGAATGATCCCCAATATCCGCTTTACCTGGGGCGCCGCAACCTTTGCTCTGATTGTGCCGACACCCTCGCTGCCTGAATTGGATCTGGCGCCGGCCAGCCTGTGGTGGAACGCCACCGATATGACCCGTTCTACATATTCCAAACGGGATTGGGGGTCGGGCGGTCTGGGGTGCAGTGAAAATGCCTGGGACACGCAGGCGGGTTATGCGACGGAGGACGAGATCATCTACAGCCAGCAGACCATCGGAAATCTTGAGGCGACGATCCTCTCCAGCGATAACCCCGACACCCTCGTCGCGTGGCTTCGTGACAACGGTTTTGAGCTTTCCCATAGCGACGCCGAGAAGTTCGCTCCCTATGTCGAAAGGGGTTGGTTTTTCACGGTCCTGCGACCCGATACCACGCAGCCGGGGTATGAACCGCCGGATTGGAGATGGGACGCGAATATCGCGCCGATCGCTTTCACCTATTCCGCCGACAGCTTTGAACTGCCGCTGCCGATTCTTGCCATCAATCGGGCCTGGTCTTTCCCGGTCGCGGTCTTTGTCGTGGACGACCACCGGATGAATCTGCAGGGATTCCAGACCCTCTACGCCAACCGGATCACAGAGGATGAGTATGCTGCGATAGGTGTCACCTATCCCTCTCTCGCCGCGTTCCTCGCGCCGGGCCGTTTTTTCACCCGGCTTGATCGAACATTTTCGGCCAATGATCCCATGTCGGAACCTTTGCTTCTCGGACCGGCATCCAATGATGATGAGTTTCGACGCCACGGCGGTGTCTACTGGGGCGGCATCCCGATCGCCTGGATCCTGGTCGCCGCCCTGCCGGTCAAACAGTGGATCCAGCGCCGGAGAAGACGACTCATATGACATTGAGGGCAAAGAGGGTTCTGGTTCCGATGGCCCGCGGCGTCGAAGAGATCGAAGCGGTCGCTGTTATCGATATCCTCATGCGCGCCGGCTGCCATGTCGTGACGGCCAGCGTCGGTGATACCCATATCACCGGCTCGCATGGGATTCGTCTCGGCGCCGACCGCCGGTTAACCGAGGTCTTGCAGGAGTCGTGGGACCTCGTGGTGATCCCCGGCGGAATGGAAAATGTTAAAATCCTGCGAGCCGATCCCGACCTGCGCGCGCTGCTGCGTGAGCGGGCGGCGCAACATCACGATGTCGCCGCCATCTGCGCCGGACCGCTGGTTCTCCTTGATGCGGGTCTTCTGAAAGATCGGCGGATCACCTGCCATGCCGCGGTGGAAGAGGAGCTCGGGGGAGTCAGGATAGTACAGCTTCCCGTCGTGGAGGACGGTTCCCTCATCACCAGCAGGGGACCCGGCACCGCCGTTGAGTTCGCTCTTCGCCTCGTTCGCCGGCTTGCCGGCCCCATGGTGGAGGAAGAGGTGCGGCGGCAGATTCATGCTTAGGGGCTGGGGGGGGGATTTTGGAATTGTTTCATAAGATGGCGGCATCCGGCCGGAAGCAGCTTCTCGAAAGCGAGGTTTATTCACTCCTTGACGGATTGGGAATCACGCCGGCCGCACACTTCACCTGGCATCCATCAACCGATCTGATCCAGCTTTCGAAATCCCCCAAAACGGCCGCCATGGAGAAGGCCTTGGCCGCCCTCCCCGGGAACCAGGCCGTCATCAAGATTCAGTCCCCGGATATCCTTCACAAAACCGAAGCGGGCGGGATCGCCGTCTGCCCCAAAGATCCCAAAACGGTGCGATCGGTCGGGCGGGCGATGTGGGATCACATCTCCAAGACCTCTTCAACCGCCGCCTTGATCAATCTTCTCATTGTTGAAAAGGTCGAATTCAATCGCGATCTCGGCCACGAACTCCTCCTGGGATGGCGTTGGGATCGCGCTTTCGGTCCAACGATCGTTCTGGGCCCGGGCGGCCTCCTAACCGAGTGGTTCGACTCGGTCTCGGGGGGATCGACGCTCTCGATTTTCTCGGCCGATACGTTTGATCGAGAGGCGATCCGCGGACGGCTCCTTGAGCACGCCGCGATGAAGGTCTTCTGCTCCCCCTCGCGGTTGTACAAAAAGCCGCCGATCCCCATCGAGCCTCTTTTGGATCTCCTTGAGAAACTGGTCCCATTGGGCGCCGCGGTCGATTCAGCCGATGACGGATGGTCGCTCGCCGAGCTGGAAATCAATCCGTTGGTCGTGACCGCCTGCGGCCGGATCCTCCCCCTCGACGGCGTGGCTCGAATAGATCAACAGAAGCCGCTGCCGCCGGCCCGCCCGTTGAG
The DNA here is from genome assembly GCA_018831195.1 of Candidatus Eisenbacteria bacterium. Classification (NCBI taxonomy): domain Bacteria; phylum Candidatus Eiseniibacteriota; species Candidatus Eiseniibacteriota bacterium. The sequence continues at coordinate 18,027 of JAHJDP010000042.1, forward strand.
CAAGGTCAAGAATCTGCTCTATCCCAAGAGCGCCGTTGTTCTCGGCGTTTCGTCAAAGGGATTGAATCCGGGCCGCTTTATCCTCCGCAATCTGATCGCGGGGGAGGGGATAGAGAATAGCAAGTTATACACTCTGCATCCATCCGAGCAGGAAATTGACGGGATTCCCTGTTACCCTACGGTCGCCGATCTCCCCGAAAAGGTCGATATGTCGGTCGTTTCGGTTCCGGCCGAGGGGGCGGTGGAGATGATCCGCGATCTGACCGAGCAGGAGAAAACCGAATCGATCATTCTGATTCCCGGCGGGTTCAACGAACGGGGGCGGGAGGATCTCGCCGACGCCATCAAGCAGATCCTGCGCGATTCACGCCGCCGGCCTGACAAAGGGCCGGTCATGATCGGCGGGAATTGCCTGGGAATTGTCTCACGCGATCAGTACAACACCTTCTTTCTTCCCGAATATAAGCTGCCGTACCGGGGCGGACGGGGCAAGAACCTCGCCGTCATCAGCCAAAGCGGCGCCTATCTTGTGACCTTTTCCAGCAATTTCGATGGGATCATCTTCCCCAAGGCGAACATTTCGTATGGAAACGAGATGGATCTCACCGCCGCTGATCTGCTCGAGTATTACCTCGAGTATGAACCTGAAGTCCGTACCCTGGCCTGCTATGTCGAGGGTTTTCAACCAGGCGATGGGCGGCGATATCTCAGGTTGGCCCGCCGTCTTCACGAAGCGGGACGCACGCTTATCCTCTTCAAGGTCGGCCGGACGCCCCTTGGCGCCAAGGCGGCGCAGAGCCACACGGCAAGTATGGCGGGGGATTACAAGATCGCCGGGACACTTCTCAAGGCCGAGGGTGTCGTGATGGCCGAGACGCTGAACGAATACGAAGACGCCGTGCAAATCTTCACCCTTTTAGAGGATCGTCGGCCGAAGGGGCGGAAGGTGGGCGTGATCTCGAATGCCGGTTTCGAGTGCTCCTCGGTCATGGATCATTTCTATGATATGGAGGCGGCGGAATTTTCGAATAAAACGGTGAAGAGAATCGAAGAGCACCTTCCCGATATCGCCCATTGTAAAAATCCGGTCGATGCCACACCGATGGCGGCGACGCCGGCCTTCCTGGGCGCCGTGGAAGCGATGATCGAGGATGGAGGCGTCGACGCCCTGATTGTTTCGGCCGTTCCCGTCACACCGGCCCTGGACACGCTGGCGCCTCATCCCGGAGGGGGGCACCCTGAGGATATCACTCAGGAAAAGTCGTACCCACAGGGATTGATCCGGCTCTTTAAAAAGACAAACAAACCGATGGTCTTCACCGTTGATGCGGGGGAATTGTACGATCCGATGGTGAAGATGATGCAAGCAGCGGGGCTTCCCGTTTACCGCAAGATCGACCGGGCAAGCCGGGCGCTGGCGGCTTTTTGCCGGAGATGAAGCTCGGCCGGATACCACGGTCCCCCGGCCGGACGGATTCTTTTTCGCACAGGAGCCAGGCAAAGAAAAACGGCCGAGAATCGATCCCGGCCGTTTAACAATGCTCTTACCTTCAGAGACTAAAACAAACTCTCCAGCTTCTGCCTCGAGATGCCCTCCACCTCCTCATGAAGGCTGTCGCCGTGCGCATCCATCGTGACGACGGCGGGGAATTTGTCGGCGACGAGATGCCAGATCGCCTCGGGGCTGCCGAATTTCTCCAGAAAATCAACCTTGTCGACCCGCACAATCCGCTCGGCAAGCACCTGCGCGGCGCCGCCGATCGCATGCAGATAGACACAACCATGTTCCCGGCAGGCGTCGAGTGTCTTCTTACCCATCCCGCCCTTGCCGATCACACCGCGGATATTGAATTTGCGGATCAAATCTCCCTGATACGGCTCCTCGCGGATACTGGTCGTCGGCCCCGCGGCCTTAACGACCCAGACGCCGTTTTCCTGCACCATCACCGGCCCGCAGTGATAGATGATAGAGCCGTTCAGATCGACGGGGCTCTCGCCGCCGTCATGCAGATATTTGTGCACCGCATCCCGTCCGGTATAGATCATGCCGGTGATCTCAACAACATCGCCGCGGCGGAGGTTGCGGACATCGCTCTCACTGAGCGGGGTCTGTAATTGAATCGCTTGCCCCTTCATCGGCGGCCTCCTTTCTTTGCGGAACCGGTCTTCACAGGCTTGGTCTTTACAGAACCGGTTCTCGCAGGCTTGGCCTTCGCGGAAGTGGCTTTCCCGCTCTTGGCGCCTGTCTTCGTCCCGCCCGCGGCTCCCGTGGGATAGAGCCAACCTTTGAGCGATCCGTCGAGCCCCACGGTCGCGCCCTGTCTCCGGTAGGCCCAGCACATATACGAAAGGCTGACAAAGTAGCTCGCCGGAAGACGGTTCAACGCGCCGATCTTGCATCCCAGAACAGTCGTCTCTCCACCGAATCCCATGGGACCGATATCGAGAGAGTTCGATTTCTTCACGATAGCCTTTTCCAGCTTCGCGAGGTCTTTGTTGTCGCTGGTGTCGTTGAGCGGGCGAAGGAACTGTTTCTTCGCCATCGAGAGGCTGCTCGCCCGGTCGCCGCCGATACACACACCGAGAATCCCCGGCCCGCATCCTTTGCCCTGGGCCTTGAAGACCGCATCGAGAATACATTTCTCAACACCATCCAAATCCCGCCCCGCCTTTAATCCCACATTGGGCAGGGAGTACTGGGTGCCGACATTCTCACATCCGCCGCCCTTCAAGATGAGGCGGATGTCCATCGACGGGTTTCTCCATGTCTCAATATAGAAAACAGGGCTCCCCGGTCCGAGATTGTTGCCGGAATTCTTGCCGGTCAGTGAATCAACGGAGTTCTGCCGTAGATACCCCATGGCGGTGGCCTTGGCTGTCGCCGCGCTCGCGGCTCGCTTCAGGACCGATTCATCGATCTCATGAGGATGTTTGATGTAAAAGGTGACCGTTCCCGTGTCCTGGCAGAGAGGAAGCGAGTTCTTCCGAGCCAGTTCGACATTCTCCAGAACAACACCCAGGGCATACTTGCCGAGGGATGAGGGCTTCTCCCGCTTCTGACCGGCGCGAATCGCATTCAGGGCATCACCGGGCAGCTCGCACGAGGTTCTCCGGATGATCTCCAAGAAAGTGGCTTCGAGGATCTTTGGATCCAGGTTGCTCTTCCCGGCCTTCTTGGTCTTCCTCACTACAGAGGGTCGTTTTTTAGACGTTTTCATTGGACGCTCCTGTACATTTCTCAGGAAGGTTGTGGGCGAACTTCCCCCGTATGCTGCGCCTCTTCCAGACGGATGTCAACGATCAGCGGCGCGTTTCGCTCCATCGAGACGGCTCTCGAGGGAATAGCGGAGGAGATCGGCGTGGGCGACCCGTTTCAATGCCTCTTCGGCGTTTTTTACCGCCTCTTTCTTGCGGCCGAGTCGTTCAAGAATAAAGGTTTCTGAGAGAATGGTTTGTATGTGGATTGCCCAATAGGCTTCATTTTCACCGGCCGCGTTCAAAGTTTTTTCATAGGCGTCGAGCGCCTTATCAAAGAGCCCGGAGAGGGTGTAGCAATCCCCCAATAGTTTCAGGAGAATCGGGTCTTTTGATGCGCCATTTGCGGCAAGGGTCTCGATTTCCCGCAACTGCGCCCGCGAGAAGGGAAATCCGTCTTTTGATCCTTCTTCCCAGGCTGTCCCTGGATGCTTGCAGGATTCAAAGACCTCTATCAAAGGAAGGCTGGCTATTTTCCAAAGTTCAAGATGTGCGGGAGGCGCCGCCGCATTCTCTATCTCCTTCTGAAATTTCTCCGCCTTGTCATGCCAGGGTTCGAGGATATCGATCTGAACAATCTCTTCGAGCGCGTGCAAGGCCATATTCCGGTCGCCTTGCAGCCAGGCGGAGCGGGCCAGCCCCATTCGTATGGGGCCGCTCAACCGGAAGTAGCGGGTGAGAGGATCAGCCACCATCTCCTGGTAGATCGGGAGAGCCATATCCGGCCGGCCGATCGCCTCCCACTGAAAGGCCGCCATGAGACATATCCGCAGGGCCATCGTGACACTCCATCGTACTTGTCCCTGCCACCATGGACCGCGGACACCTGCTGTGCGGCGTGTGATCTCCCATTCTTGGGATAAAAGCCGCCAGTAGCGATCGGCCATCAGCCCCTCCATCGGGTCATACGGCGCCACGAGGGCCAATGGAAGACTGAAACGGGGATTTGCCGGGTATGCAATGTGAAAAGGGAGGAAAGTTTGTTCACTTCTTCTAAAAACCCCCTCATAGAAGACATCGGAGAAGCCATAAAAGAGCTGGTAATCACGAGCCGTCGGAATGGGAGCGGCGGCCGCTTCCTTCAGCATCTCCAAGCCCCGTTCCCTGTCCCCGGAAGGGATCCCGAGAAAGGGAATCCATTTGATAAGTTTGATAAATTTCGGGAGGGTGTCGACCATATAGAGATAAGCGCCGAGCAGAAACTTGGCATCGGGTTGCTCAGGCTTGAGTTCAAGGACCCGTTTCACATGCTCAATAGCGCTGCTTGAGGTCTTATTCGCCCCCCAATACTCCTTTAACATGACCTGGAATTGGGATTTCAACATGCCGCCCCAGCCAAGGGCGAGATGGGCGCGGGGATCATCCGGATTTTTATCCAGAAGCGCCTGGGAGCGGGAACTCATTTCGGATAGAACTTCGAGAAACTGATCGAACTGAGCCTCTTTCGTGGGGCGCGTGACATCCACTTCACGAAAGATCGAACGGAAGATGCGCGCTTCAAAGATCAGTGTAAGGGGATCCTCGGGCCTGGCCGCTTTCAGGGAATCGGCGATGGCCCGGCACCGATCATATTCCATCTGATAGGTATATTCGAAGAAACGGGTGGCGGCCGCGGAGAGTGCCGGCTCATCCCAAGGCCAGAGATTCCCATGAGTCAGACCGCTGGTGAGGGCTGATTCGGAATCGGTCTGACCTGTGTTTAAGGCCGTTTCCGTATCGGCCCTTCCGTTTCCGGGGATCAGCAATAGAGCAAGCAGCACGAGTGTGGCGGGCCGAATCAAAAGTTTTCCCCTGGGACGGCTGGCGGTCCCCGCTATCAAAGGGTCTAGGATGTCTTGTCTCCGCTGGGGGGGCGCAGACCCATCATTTCACGTGTTTCTTCCATGGTGGCGGCGGCGATTCTCCGAGCCCGCCGAGCCCCCTCCTCGAGAACACTCTTTATATAATCTGGTTTCTTAGAAAGTTCATCCGCCCTCTCCCGGATCGGGTCCAGAGTCAGCATCATCTTTTCATGGAGTTTCTTTTTGCATTCGATGCAGCCGATACCCGCGGTTCGGCAACCTTCAGCCGCCCAAGCCTGTGTCTCGGAGTCGGAGAAATTTTTGTGTAATGAATAGATGTTGCAAACCTCGGGATCTCCCTTATCCGTCCGTCGTTGTCGCGCCGGATCGGTCTTGGCCGGCCGGAGCTTTTCCCAGATAGCATCCGGTGTTTCAAGCAGTCCAATGTAGTTATCAAGGGATTTGCTCATTTTGCTCTCGCCATCGAGACCCATGATACGAGCGCCGTCTTTGGGGACGAGGGCCTTTGGTTCGGGGAAGATCGGGGCGAATTGATTGTTGAACTTTCGTGCGATATCCCGCGTCAGCTCGACATGCTGGACCTGATCCTCACCGACGGGCACGGCCACAGCCTTGTAGAGGAGAATATCCGCCGCCTGAAGAACCGGATAATCGAAGAGACCGACGTTGATATTCTCTTCGTGCTGGCGGGACTTCTCTTTGAACTGGGTCATACGGGAGAGGAGCCCGATAGGTGTGAGTGTATTGAAGATCCAGGTCAACTCCGTATGTTCGGGCACCGCGGATTGGACAAAGATGATGCATCGCTCGGGATCTAATCCGGCCGCAATATTGGCCTTGGTCGCCTCAAAGATCCGGGTCTGCATCATTGAAGGGTCGTACTCAGCCGTGATGGCATGGTAATCAACAATGCAGAATACACATTGGTAGTCATCCATGAGACGAACCCAGTTCCGGATGGCGCCGCAGTAATTCCCGATATGAATCTCGCCGCTTGGTTGAATGCCGCTGAAAAGAGTCGGTTTCACGATCTGCAACTCCTCGATTGGTTGTAGAGATTGGGTGTGGAACCCGAACTCCTTGTTATTTATTAAGTTAAGAATTCAAAGGGCCGCCGGGAACATATCTTGTGATCCTATCGGCAGAAGCTCAAAACGGCAATAGGATTTGGAATGGCATTGAATGAGAAGGGGGCGATAGGCAGTGAGCCTATATCGCCCCCTCATACTGAGCCCGCTATTAAATAACCACCTCTTGGAAGAGAGGGGCTTTAGCGGCGCTTTGTGGCCTTCTTGCGAGTGGCCTTCTTGCGGGTGGCCTTCTTGCGGGTGGCCTTCTTGCGAGTCGCCTTCTTCTTGGTCACTGTCCTCTTGGCGGCTTTCTTGCGCGCGACCTTCCTCTTTGTGGCCTTCTTGCGGGTGGCCTTCTTCTTGGTCGCTTTCTTCTTTGTGGCTTTCTTACGCGCTGTCTTTTTCGCGGCGGGACGGCGGGCTGTGGTCTTCACTCCAGGCTTACGACCTCTCGGCCGTGTGATTCCAGCCTTCCGAGCCTTGCTGTTAACCGTCGGGAGAGACACGCCATGCTTCGCCGCGATCTCACGATAGCTCAGTTTCCCCGCCTTGAGATCGGCAATGATTGCCCTCTCTCTGGCCTTGCGCGCTGCCGGGGTCAGCACCGTTTTCGGTGCTTTCTTCTTCATCCTTGCCATATGCGCTCACTCCTTGACATATATAACCCAATTCGACTGCGGAACAACGGCACGAATTCTACATCCAAAACCAACATGCCCGATAACCACTCCGCAGCATCTCGCCTACTCGTTTCAACGAAAATCGAACCCAAAATGACTCCCGCGAAACTTATGCCACTATGATAACAAATTGAAATCCTGTCAAGCAAATCGACATTTACATTGCTGGAAATATGAAAGGGTCTCCGGAATTGTGATATATCCATTTTCAGGATTCCCATATTGCATATGTCAATTGGAATGGATAGGCTCCATTTTTGAACCATATCACCGGCCGAGAGGAGGTTCCGGAGGGATGGGTAGAACAAGAAAGGCCACCACAGAAACGAAGACATCGAAAAAATCTCGGAAGCCCCAACAGGTTTCCATGGATTTTGAGAGGAGCCCGGTGACCGCGAGAACGTCCCTGGTTGGTCAATCTGGAAAGACGTCCATGGATCTGCCTGTGGTTGAAAGATCCGGAAATGGTAAAACGAGGCCAAAAGCAAAATCCGCCCGGGTTTCACGGGTATCAAAAGGCACGACGGCCGACCACATGGCGTCCAAGCAGCGCGAGATATCGGTCTCTGAGTTCTTTGCGAAAAACCGGCATCTTCTTGGGTTTGATAATCCCGCAAAAGCATTATTAACAACGGTTAAGGAGGCCGTGGATAACAGTCTCGACGCCTGCGAAGAAGCCCAAATCCTCCCCGAAATCCATGTTGAAATTGAACAATTGGCCGAAGAGCGGTTCCGCGTGGCCGTGGAAGACAATGGCCCCGGGATTGTACGCGCACAAATCCCGAAAATTTTTGGGAAGCTGCTCTATGGATCGAAATTCCACACATTCAGGCAGGCCCGGGGACAGCAGGGGATCGGTATCTCAGCGGCGGGGATGTACGGCTTGTTAACGACCGGCCAGCCGATGAAGATTTTCTCCCGGATAGGATCGAATCGCCCCGCCTACGCCTTCGAGTTGACCATTGATACGCGGACAAATCAGCCCAACATCCGGAGCGAGGAACAGTTCGAGTGGGATAAGGAACACGGAACCCGGGTTGAAATGATTTTGGAGGCCACTTATAAGAAGGGCCGGCACAGTGTTGATGGATATCTCCGGCAAGTGGCGATTTCCAATCCCCACCTGGAGTTGATTTACAATCCACCCAGCGGAGCGGAAAATGGTGAACCTGTCCATTTTGTCCGTGTGACCGATGAAATTCCGCCGCAGCCGAAGGAAATTCTGCCCCATCCCTATGGTGTGGAATTGGGTGTCCTCATCCAATTGCTCTCTGAATCCAAATTGCAGAACTTATCATCTTTTCTCCAGCGCCAATTCAGCCGGGTCACTCTCCGGGTGGCCAGTCTTATTTTAGAAACGGCGGAGATTCGCGGAAATACGAGACCGAATCGGCTTAAACACCAGGATGCCGAGAAACTCCATGCAGCGATGAACACCGTCAAGATCATGGTACCACCGACAAACTGCCTGTCACCGATCGGGGAAAAGCAGCTCATGGAGTCCCTGGCCCAGGAGATCGAGGCCGATTTCGTCACCGCCGTAACGCGACCGCCGGCGGTTTACCGGGGCATCCCTTTTCAAATCGAGGTGGGATTCGCGTTCGGGGGAAATCTGAACGCCGAGGATCTGATCTCTCTTTATCGTTATGCCAACCGGGTCCCCTTGCTCTATCAGCAGTCGGCCTGTGCTATCACAAAGTCGGTTCTCGGCGTGGATTGGAAGAAGTACAGGCTCTCGCAGGCCCGCGGCGCTTTGCCGTCAGGTCCCCTGATCGTCGTCTGCCATATGGCCTCGGCCTGGGTGCCTTTCACATCTGAGAGCAAGGAGTCGATTGCGCACTATCCTGAGATTCTAAAGGAGATCCGGCTGGCCCTTCAGGAGGCCGGCCGCCGTCTGGCCTCTCATATCGGCCGCCGCCGCAAAGAAAAGGAAGAAGCTCAAAAGCGCTCCTATATACAAAAGTACATCCCGCATATAGGAATTGCTCTGCAAAGCATCCTCTCCTTAAAAGACGCGGAACGGGAGAAGACGGTCGATCTATTGAGTTCGATCCTCGAAAAAAGCAGAAAAATGTAGAGGTAGGGAGACAGCATGAGTCCAAGAACCAAATCAAAAGCCGAGGGGAAAATATCCGTCGGCGAGGTCCGCAAGCGGAACCAGGCCGCCGATCTAAGAACCCTGAATATCATCTCCAAAACGGCGGAGGGAATCTATACCACCATTTCCAAACGGCGGAAACCGGATCTGAAATTGCCGGTCCGATCGCTGGGGAACATCTCGTACAGCCTGAAAAAGGGATACTTCGAGATCGGAAGCCAAAAGAAGATCCGAACGCTGAGTGTCAATACGGTGAAAACATTCGCTCAATCATTACGGATGATGAGCCTCTCGAAGGAATTGGTGGAAACCAACGACTTTGCGACCAAGAGGGATGTTTATTACCAGTCCAAGAATTGGGCCGAGGCCGGCTTTCAGGAGCAGACCGAATCGGATGCCGTCATGGACGATATCGAAGCCCTGTTTTCTGTCGATGAAGTCAACCGGGAGCAGCTCCGTTTTGTCCCGGATGAGCATGGCGGCGCGGTCGCCGGGGAACTCGCGGTCTTGGATCCCGATCTGGAGTCGGGGGAGATAGAACGGATCGATTGCACCCGATTCGGGTCTGGCGCCTATTCGATCCCTTCGAGTGTCGAACATCTTTCCTTTGAGACGCGGGCCGAGTTCGTCCTCGTCGTGGAAACCGGAGGTATGTTCCAACGCCTGCAGAACCATAAGTTTTGGAAGACGGCCAATTGCATTCTCGTCTCGATGGGCGGCGTTCCGACGCGGGCGACACGCCGGTTTATCCGCCGTCTTTCTGATGAGATGAAGATTCCGGTTTATGCCTTCGTCGATTGTGATCCCTACGGAATTTGTAATATCTATAGAACGCTCAAGGTCGGATCGGGAAACGCGGCCCACATCAATCGTTTCTTTTGTGTACCCCATTGCCGTTTTCTCGGTGTGACGCCGCAGGACATTGTCGATTATAAATTGCCGACCCATCCTCTAAAAGATGTCGATATCAAGCGCGCCAAGGATGCGATAAAGAACGACCCCTTCTTCCAGAGCCAAAGTACCTGGATGAAGTCCCTGCAGCAGATGCTGAAGATGGGTGTTCGTGCGGAACAGCAGGCCCTGGCCAAATGGGGTCTCAATTATGTGATTGAGAAGTATCTTCCGGAAAAGCTCTCCAAGGTCGAGCGATTCCTTCCCTGAGCTCCAGCCGGCGGCCTGTCTGGAAGCTGCCACTGGATCTGCCAGCTCTCATCCAGCTAGCTCCCATAAAATCAAAGAGATAGTCGGCAGCGAGATGACCCCTTCAAGGGCGGATTCCGATGCTCAATGAACCCAAACGAAGCATAAAATTAGAATAATTGAATTAATATATTAAAAGTATTTTTACGGGGTCGTTTCGATGTTGTCAGTATCGTTCCGCAACTTCCCGCCATATCTCTGGTTCCAGGACTTTCGATCCTCTGGGATCCCACAGCTCACTGCTCCTATGAGATCGCTGGGTTACCCATAGAAGATTGGAATCAGAAATGATATAATGTGGGAGGTTGGTTTCGACTTTCAGAATTCACAATCCGAAAGGATCTCATGCCCAGAAAGGAACTGGTGATGAAACACTTATGCGTCGCGCTTCTCGGCGCTGCTCTGCTGTGCCTATTGATGGCGGGAGCACAGGCCGATCTCCAGACGTTATCGCTCTCCGTGGCGGAGAATCAGATGACGCTGGAGCAACAAGAACTCGAAACCCTTCAATATCGTGTTCAAGTCGGTGAATTGACGGCAATGGACGTGATGACAACAGAAGGGGCCTTCTCGCGCCTCATGATTCCCGGATTCCACGCTTCTCAAATTGAGGGAACACCGGAACTACCGATGATGAACCGTCTCATCGAGATCCCCTACGGCGCCACAGTGCGTGTCGAGGTGGTTTCATCGGAGAGCCGTCTCGTCAATCTGGCTGATTATGGGATCACACATCCGATCTTCCCCGTCCAGCCGAGCATGCCGAAGAATGCCGATCCCGCGACCTGGCCCTTCGTCATCAACCGCGATGCATATAATGTTGAGCGCGTCTCCCGGGAGCTGGTAGCGGTCGTGCCGCAAGGCCGGCTCCGTTCGGTGAATATCGGCCGGCTCGAGGTTTCTCCCGTCGAGTATTACCCGGCGGAGAATCAGATCCGCGTTTATGAAACGATCGCTTTCCGCATCCACTTCGATAATGCCGATTTCGAGGCCGGGAATGAATTGAAGGCCGAAACCAGCAGCCCTTTCTTCCAAGTCCTGTACAACATGATCGAGGGGACTCGCGATGCCCACGATGATCATCCCAACCTGATGGATAGTTACGCGACGATGGTCATCGTGACCCCGCCCGAATTTGAAAACCAGATGCAGGAGTTTGTCGATTGGAAGACCGAGTGCGGATATAACGTCATCGTCGCCGTGACGGGAACGCCTGAGGTCGGAAGCACCAAGGAAGAGATCCAGACCTATATCCACACACTCTACTGGATGGGCACCGAAGAACAGCCCGCGCCCACATTTGTTCTCTTTGTCGGTGATGTGGAGCAGATGCCGACTTGGACTCTCAGCGGTGACGCGACCGATCGTCCCTACTGTGATGTCGAGGGCGATCTGGTGCCGGATATCTATTACGGCCGTTTCTCCGCCACAAACCCAACCCAGCTCCAGGCGATTCTTGATAAGACTCTTATGTATGAGCAGTTCACGATGTCCAATCCCAGTTATCTGGGCGAGGTCGTCATGATCGCCGGTATGGATAGTGGTTACGGCGCCACACATGGTAACGGTCAGATCAACTATGGCACGAATGAATACTTCAATGCGGCGCACGGTATTTTCAGCCACACCTATCTCTATCCCAATTCGGGAAGCAATGCCGCCAACATCGTCCAGAATGTCAGCGACGGTGTTTCCTTCATCAATTACACGGCCCATGGAAGCACAACCTCCTGGTCCGATCCTTCCTTCACGCAGAGTAATATCAACGGGCTGCAGAATTCCGAAGAGTACTGCACCGCCATCGGAAACTGCTGTTTGACCAGTTCCTACAATATCGGCGAGTGCTTCGCCGAGACCTGGTTGCGGGCTCCGGATAAGGGCGCGATCGGATATATCGGCGCCAGCAACTCAACCTACTGGGATGAGGATTTCTGGTTTGGCGTCGGTCACACGACAAATATCACCGCCAATCCGACCTACGCAGAGACGGGATTGGGCGCCTATGACGGTCTCTTCCATGACCATGGCGAAGCGATGACCCAGTGGTATGTTTGCAACGACGCCATCGTTTATGCCGGCAACCTGGCGGTTTTACAATCGGGTTCCAGCCGCATCACCTACTACTGGAATATTTACAACCTCATGGGCGACCCGAGTCTCAGCACTTATCTCGGTGTTCCCGCGGAAAACCCTGTTGTGTATCCCCCGACGATTTTCACAACCTGGACTTCGATCACAATCGAAGCGGCTCCCGGCAGTTATGTCGGTTTGTCGAGAGATGGCGAGTTACTCGGCGCCGGTATGGTGGGTGCGACGGGAACACTTGAGCTTCCTATCTTCGCCACACCACTCCTTCCCGGACCGGCAAAGCTGGTTGTCACGGCGCAGAATCATGAGCCGTATATCACCGATGTCTCTGTTATTGTTCCGGCGACGATCTACATCGACCCTACCTGGATCAATGCCAATGTCGAGACAGAGATCAGCGTCGGTGTTTTTGAGTACGATGGCGTGACGCCGAAGCCGGGAATCGAAGTTTGGGCCGATGGTTTGAATTACGAATCGGACCACTCTTTCAGCGATGCGACCGGGTATTGTACGATTACGGTGAATTACCCTTATGGCCCCAAGATTGACATTGTGGGACAAAATCCCGCCGAGCCTTGGGAGCTCTTCAGAGAATATGTCTCGGTGGTTGCGTCGAGTGTACTGGGTGGATTGTCGGTCACGACTGAAGTGGGACTCTCCAATCAGTTTGCCTTGAATCTACCGGGTGTTCTGCATGCCTCCTGCCCCGTTCCGGATTATACCCTTTGGGCTTTCCTCAACGGGGAACTCGTTGGCAGCACGACCGATTCTGAAATGGAGATCACTCCCGATGAAACGGGATCGATTGAGGGGATTATAGCCATCAGCGGCTACAATCTTATCAAGCGGACCTTCCCGGTGATTGAAGCTTTTGGGACCCTGGCGGGTCACGTTGATGCGGACGGCCCGGCGGTCGGGGCGATTGTAAGAGGGTATGACGATGAGGATGATCTGATCTTCACCGCCGTCGCCAATGCTTCAGGTGACTATAATGTAGGATCCGATATCCTTGTCGCGCCATATACAATTACAGCCGATTATTTCGGATATCTGCACTATGAGACTCCGTTCTTTGTCAACTACGGCGCGAACTCCCTCGATATCGACATGACCGCCGCTCCCAGCGGCGTTATGACGGGAACGGTCACGCAGTCCCTCTCGGGTCTGCCTCTCGAGGCGACGGTGAAGATCTACCGTTCCGACACAATGGAACTTTATGCCGAGACAACAAGCGATCCGTTGGACGGATCCTATACAACGTCCTCACTGCCATACTTCGATTATTCTGTGAATGTGAAGGCTTGGCATCATATTCCTCAGACAATCTCGATGACGATCGATCAGAGTGTCCACAATATGGACTTCGTGCTCGATCCCACCATCGGCGATCTGTTGTTGATCGATGACTCCGCCAAGTCCGGAATTCATCCGGCGAAGATCGACGAGAAGACAGGTGCGGTGATCGCTGAGGAATATACGACCGAAACGGCCAAGACCGCAGCGGATATGATCGCCGACCTGGAAGATCTCGGTTACACGGTGACGTCTGAGAGTATTTCGGTCACCGATCCTCAGATGTGGGGCAATTATGATCTCCTGATGGTTTGCACCGGTGCGAATACAGGTTCGTTGCCCGATGCCGCGTTCAGGAACAGTCTCATCAATTTCGTTGAAAACGGCGGGCACCTCCTCATCGAGGGTGGAGAGGTTGGGTATACCTACCGGTCTGATACGAACTTTGGTGCTAAGGTTCTCCACATCACGGGTTGGAATTCTGATAGTGGCGGTAATGTCACCGTTGCCGAACCGGACCATTATGTCATGAGTGTCCCGAATGTCATCACCGGACCGATTACGGTGGCTAGTAGTACTTATGCCGATCAAGACGCGATGGATGCAACCACCGATGCCGTTGTGGTTGGATCCTGGACTAGTTATCCCACGGATGCCAGTATCATCACCTATGACTCGAATCCGGCGCCCGAGGGCGGACAGATCGTCTTCTTCTGCTTTAACTATTCTGCGATGGATGCCTCCGTACGGCCTCTACTTCTGCAAAATACGGTGACCTGGCTCATGACGCCGGAATTCGGCGATTGCACGGTTGAAGGTACGGTGACCTTGCTGGATGAGACAGATCACTCAGGCGTTCTGGTTGAGGTGATCCCGGGTGGCGCCTCGACCACTACGAATGCCGCGGGTGAGTATGTGCTGGAAGGCCTTTTCAATGGAAATTGCTCGATAAAGGCCTCGAAGGATGGCTGGTCTATCGGCATGGAGGATATCAGTCTTTCCAGCGGCCAGCATATGACGGGTGTCGATTTCTTGCTGACACCGGTTTTCGCCTCCGAAAGTTGTGAATCACCGGGGCTCTCGATTCCCGACAGCAATCCCACCGGAGTTTACGATGACATGACGATCAGCATCGGAGGTATGGTGACGGCCGTTGAGGTCTATGTGAACATTACGCATACCTACATCGGCGATCTCATCGTCGACCTCACCTCACCGGATGGAACCAATGTGGTTCTGCACAACCGGTCAGGAGGGACGGCGGAGAATATCATCGGATGGTATCCGACCGATCTCACTCCGGCCGAATCGCTGGATGCCTTTATCGGTGATGACACCGATGGGAACTGGAGATTGCACGTCAGCGATAACGCCGGCGCCGATCTGGGGGTATTGAATGAGTGGTGCCTCAAAATCTTCTATGGCGGCGGTTCCGCGGATGTGCCCGTGAGTGGCGCACCCAAGTCGCTGGCCCTCTTTTCAAATACGCCGAATCCGTTGAAGATGCAGACAATGATCCGCTTCGATCTGCCGAAAGCGGGTGCTGTTGATCTGAGCATCTTTGATGTCACCGGCCGCCGTGTCGCGACGCTGGTTTCCGGAGCAAGAGAAGCCGGAACTCACCAAGCGGTCTGGACCGGACGTGATCAGGCCGGGCATCCGGTTGCCAGCGGTGTTTATTTCTACCGTCTAGCTGTGGATAACCGCGAATTGACCAAGAAGATGTTGTTGATGAAATAGTTTCACACGCCGAGTTAAGTCATTATCCGGCCCCGGGTTGACACCCGGGGCCGTTTCTTTATCTCGTTGATTCTCTTTGACATATTGTGGAAGGCGACCTATAATATTGGCACTATCTAGGGGTCAATCTCATTGACCACTCATTTGGGCGTCTGTGCCTTCTTGTCGGTGAAGGGTGGTCAATGGAATGGGGGAGATTGATATGAGAAAGACGACGGTAGTCTATGCTGTTTTTTGTCTCTTTGTGACGGCCGTCACTGCTTCGGCGCTCACGCCTCGCAACGATCATTTTTTAAATATATCAAGGTCCTCTGCTGACAATCGTGGGAGCGATCGGCCGCTCAGTGGAGATCGGATCAGTACACGGTCCGACACGGTTTTTTGGGGCGGTCACGACGGCAACGGCTACGCCGTTGTGGGCGGCATCTGGGATTTTGCTGACGGCACCTTGCAGGGCTGGTATAGCATTGACCAAACATTAAACACCGGCGATACCTATTGGGCCCGCATGACGGCTGATGACTATGAATTTCCGATGGACGCGCCGATGACGAATGGCTCCGTGGGGCATCTTTGGTGCGGCGGCGAAAAATCCAGGGCCGTTGAAGAATGCTGGGTCTGTGATGCCGGCGCCACGCCGGATACCGCGACCTACGGCTACGGGAGCGATCTTTGTCAAAGGGTGACAAGTGCACTCATGAGCTACACAGGGGAAGATATTGCCATCGCATTCAATTATTTCACTGATTCGGAGGGCATTGTCTTCGACTGGACAAAGGTCCAGCTTGTGGCCTATGAAGATATGGATGAACTCGAAGTCCTGACGATCGCCGATCTCGATGCCGGCATCGAGGGGGCGCCTTATGCACCCGTTGCTTTTGACGACACGCTTTACGCCTTTGAAATCCCAGGGGGAACCGACGGCGTGAAATTGCGGTTTGAGTTCGTCTCGGATGGGGGATGGGATGATGCCGATGGAGAATATTGTTCCACCTACGGCGCCATCGGACTCGATGATATCGTGCTCAGCGGCGGCGTCGTCGCGGATTATGATTTTGAGGAGAATGATGAAGGATTTGTCGCCGAGCATTGTCCGGGAATCGGGGATTGGGTGGCTGTTCATGATGTTTCGAACTATACAATTTTAGATCCCTGCGACTGCGATTTGGAAAACTATGTCCTCGCGTTTCATGATGAAACTTACCATCACGGTGATCCGGCGGGTGATCAGAATCAATGGAATATGGCCGTGAGCCCCATTATTGATCGCACCGCTTATCCAGCCGCGGACTATAATAAAATTTTCGCAACTTTTGACATATATGGCGTGATGCCGCGTGAAAACGGTGTTCTTTACCGCTCGGGATGGTTTTATGAACCATGGGAATGCGAATTCACGGGAGCTTTGGGGTGGTCCCCACGCACGGGTGATTCGAACTGGCTCTATCTTGGCGCCGCCCCCCTGTGCTACAAGGTGAATTCTTCATGGACCGATGAGGATCTTCCGGGCACCGCTGACTACTATCGCTTCTGTGTTGAATTGATGGCGTGCTGTTTGTGCTTCGGAATTAATGATTGTACCGGTGAAAGTAATGAGACGCCGTTGTTTGACAATTTCCGGGTGGCGATGACGCATAATCCTGTTGCGCCGCCTATCCGGTATGGCGAAGGCTGCTATTATAATGATGCTTTCAGTCAGAGCATGTTTCTTTATGCCGACGAACCCGGCCGTTGCGATTCCTGGGTTGTGGAGGCCGGCGCCGAGCCGCCTTATATTTTAGGGGATTCCTTGGCGATCACCGGGCCACCGGTTTGGGGCACCACATCGTCGTGGGAAGCTCATCTCTGGTTCCGTATTCCCCGTGTCGGTCCCGAAATTGACGCCGGGGATTATTCCGCTTGGAAAAACCGTCTCCCCGGTGATCCGGAAGCGGGGTTTGTCGCGGTCAGGATGGACTCCTGCCAGACAATCCTGCCCTACGCAAACAAGATGTGCTCCTATTTCCACGAATCGACAATGGGTTTTAATCCGGCTTATGGCGATCTGACCGATGAGAATGAAATCCTCCCGGATGATCTCTTTACACCCGGCACTTTGATTCAATATTTTGTGACCGCGAATTATATTGGAAATAACGAGGTCTCATTCGTGGATGACACATCCGGTGGGTTCTTTCGCAAGATCGACATTCTTCCAAGTATGAGGGAGGATCCGATAACTCATGACATCGTCTGGCCGACCGTTCTCTATGTGGATGCTTACAATTTGGGCGCGGAGAAGTTTATCCAGCCTGCTCTCAATTCAATCCTCCCTGAGATTCCGGGTGTGGGACCGAACTTTGATCAATATGACGAGTACGGCTCCACCACACATTTTAATGGAAACTCGATTTACCGAATCTATTACAGCAGCAACAACGGCGCCACACTCCCACAACTTCTTTCCTACAACACCATTTTCGTCAATACCGGTGATCTCAGCGCCGGCGCGATGGAAGAGTCGGATATGATCGGTCTTGAGGATTGGTTGCTGACCACGATCATGGGGGCCTTTGAAGTGCGCCAGGGCTTGATTATGAATGGTAATCAGATGGCCGCCATCATCGAATACCATCGTCCCTCATTTCTTCACAATACGCTGGGTGCGGAATTGGAATGTTCACCCTACAGCGCTCCCGATTGTCCCGAAGGCACGCCTGAAGATGACTCTTATTGCGTGCAGATCATTGACGCGGAGGGTTCATCTTTCCCAACGGCCATGGACCTTTACGGCTATGGGAATGGCTGCCCGTTGGCTCTCAACTTTTCCGTCCTCTCCCCAAGCGGCACGGGCCTTGGGAATCGGAGCTGGTTTGATTATGATCTCAGCGGCCCGAAGGGCGTGGTCGACTATGCCCAGATTGTTCATGAAAACCTTGGCCTCGCCAATTACCGGTCGACGATCGAGGGGTACAGTTATCATCGCATCACCCGCTCGTTTGATTCAGAGTTGGGACAATGCTTCGCCGACAGCGCCGGCATCGTGAGCGCCATCGCCTCAGAGATCTGGGGGACCCTCGATTGGGTGGCTAACGGCCCGCCGGCGGGTGTACCGGATCCCGATGCCGTCGAAACGGCGGTGAATCGCCTCTTCCAGAACAGGCCGAACCCATTCAATCCCCGTACGGTGATCTCTTTCTCTGTCGCCCGAAAAAGCCGCGTTGAGCTGGCGATCTATGATGTCTCCGGGCGGCTCGTACGGCAGCTCTTAGACAAAACAGTCGACGCCGGTCTCCAAAACATCACTTGGGATGGAACTGATAATTGGGGGCATCAGGTCGGTTGCGGCGTCTATTGGTCGCAATTGACGATCAATGACTACAAATCGACCAAGCGGATGGTGCTGTTGAAGTAGTATCGCCGTGGTTGCATCTCCACGATTTGGGGTCTAATGTTTGGAATAATCTTGAGTTTCCGGCAATGACCCCAAATTGTGGAGGCGACCCGATGCAGGCTTCATCCCTTTCATTCCTTGAGAAACTCCTTGAATCCCCCGGGCCCTCTGGAAGCGAGGGACCTGTACAATCCGTTTTTGAAGCCTATGTCCGCCCTTATGCTGATGAGATCATTCACTCCCCCCATGGATCGGTTGCCGCGATCCGCAATCCAAAAGGAAAACCCAGGGTGATCCTCACCGGACATGCCGATGAAATCGGTCTGATTGTTCATCATATCGACAAAGACGGATTTCTTTTCTTCCGCACAATCGGCGGGATCGATCCGGTGACGCTCCCCGCGACGCGGGTGGAGGTTCACACTCAAAAGGGGATGATTCTCGGCGTCATCGGCCGCAGGCCGATGCATCTCCTGCAAGGGGATGAGAGGAACAAGGTCGGAAAGATACAGGATCTCTACATTGATATTGGAGCCTCCACAAAGAGTGAGGCGGAAAAGCTGGTACGAGCCGGCGACCCGGTGACTTTCCGCAGGGGTCTTTTAAAATTGGGGAAACAGCGTGTGACATCCAAGGCCCTGGACAATCGGGCGGGTGTTTTCTGCGCCGCCGAGGCTTTTCGATTGCTTGGCCGCACCCAACCGAAGGCCTGTGTGATAGCCCTTTCAACGGTCGGCGAGGAGATAGGAGGGGACGGCGCTTTTACAGCGAGCTTTGAACTCAAACCCGATTTGGCGATTGCCGTCGATGTTACCTTTGCGATTGATCAACCCGATGTGACGGAAAAGGACACGACCAACATACATCTGGGGCGGGGGCCGGTCATCCAGCGCGGTCCGCGTATCAACAGCTCCATTTCGCGGTTGCTTGAGAAGGCGGCGGCACAGGGCCGGATCAAGCTTCAATTTGAGGTTGAAGGCGGGCGGACGGGTACCGATGGCGACGAGATTTATAAAACCCGCGGCGGGGTGCCGCTCGGGGTTGTCACTGTGCCGTGCCGGTATATGCACACACCCGGTGAGATTGTCTCGCTCGACGATCTCGAAGCGATTTCCAAATTGCTGGCGGCCTTTGTGAAAGGCTTGGGGCCTCGGACGTCGCTGTCGCCATTCTAGGACAAGGATTGATGGTCAATGAACGATCATGAGGATTTCGACGGTAATGATCAGGATATACATCCGAAGTGGCATCCCCTCGCCCGGATCGCTCTCTATCTTTTCGTCGTTGTCGGCGCCCTACAGCTCCTGATTGGAAGTCCGGCGATCGCTCTTTGGCTTCTTCTCACCGGCCAGGATCCCAATCTTTTGCTGGATTCGGAGATTGCGGGAGAGGCCTTGCTTTTCGCCTATGCCTTGCTGGCGCCGGCCACGGTGCTGGCGACGATCCCATTCCTCCGAAGGCTTGATCGGCGCAGTTTGCGGGAGATGGGCGCCTACTGGCCCGGGGGCAGAAGATCGGTGGCCCTGCGGCAGATTATCCCCGCGCTGGCCGCCACGGTTCTCTTTCTCGGTCTCTGGCTCTTTATCATTCCTTTCCTCAGCGAGTTTCAGTGGAACGGCCTCAGCGACACCGTTAGAACAGGGCCCGGGTGGTGGCCTTCCCCGGCCGGGAGTTTTGTCACCTCAATACTCTTTCTGCTCGGCTTTATGGTTCAGGGCGGCTTGGAGGAATGGATTGTCAGGGGATATATATATGCCAATCTAAGGGATCGGTGGAGCTGGCCGAATGCCGCCGCCGCCTCTTCCCTTATCTTTGCCCTCGGGCATGGATTGAACCCCGAAGTCAGCCCGGTCAGTATCATGAATACATTTCTTATCGGCTTGGTCTTGGCCATGCTGGTCGAGTGGACCGGGAGCCTGTGGGCCGCGACATTGATCCACGGTTTCTGGAATTTTTTCGTCGGATGCGCCATTTCACTTCCGGTCAGCGGTATCACAACCTTCCGAATTTTGGATCTTTCCGTGACGGGGCCGTCGTTTTTAACAGGAGGCGATTACGGCCCCGAAGGAAGCCTCATTATGACGGGAATGCTCCTGCCCCTCGTCTTTGTCATGGCGCATCGTCTTGACGGGATCAGAAGAGATATCATGACGATCTAGGGAGAATCAAAATGAAATCACTCACAAAGCATCTGATTCTTAACATTCCCACCCGTATGGATTTTCTGAATATCACCCCTCAGGTTGTTGATCTCGTGACCGCAAGCGGCGTCAAAGAAGGCCTTTGTCTCGTCAATGCGATGCATATCACCGCTTCGGTTTTTATTAATGATGATGAACCGGGTTTGCATGAAGATTACAAACAATGGCTGGAGCAATTGGCGCCGTTTGATCCCTCCCCGGAGCGTTATCACCATAATAGGACAGGAGAAGACAACGGCGACGCCCATCACAAACGGCAAATCATGGGCCGGGAGGTCGTTGTCGCCATTACCGACGGCCGGCTGGATTTCGGCCCCTGGGAACAGATCTTCTACGGTGAGTTCGACGGCCGCCGCTCAAAAAGGGTGCTGGTGAAGATTATCGGGGAATAGAAAGAGGCTGCTCCACTTTTGTTTTGACCCCGGGGTAAAACAACTCCCGCTGCCGTTTGGGATTAAGTCGCGAGTCCTACCCGCAGGCAGCGGACGCAGGCTATCGCTTCGTGATCGAGTTCGAAAAGATGTTCGAGTATCAGACTTGGACTGGCGACCTGATTCCCCTCACTCTGCATCCGCACATCGAGCGCGAGAAACGGGCCGGCGGAATCCCATCCGGCGGCTTTGAGGATCTCCAATTCGGGATATGCCGCCTCGAGACGAAGAACAGCTCTTTTAAGATCGATGGTTCTGAATCCCTTTTTGCTCTGTTTTTGAATCTCCCACGTGACGGCGGCAGCATAGGCGGCGAGCCGTTCGTGCAGCCATTCCGGCGTTCGCGGCGAACGCGATCCGTTAAACAATGATTCCATCGAGATGAGATATTTCGCCGATGTCGCCGCCACCGTTAGTCTCCGGCCCGCCGTTTCAATTTCGGAGGCATCACGCACCGTGATTCCATCCGGCAGGTACCTCTCGATATTGCAAATCTCGCCGGGGGGCACCGGCTGCATGAGATCAAGAACCGCGATTTCACAAAGCGACTCGGTGCCGACTGAAAGCGGCGCGGCGATAATGAGCTTCGGCCGGGGGTTGAATCCCTTGCTGTAAGCCAGTGACATACCGGCAAGTTTGATGGCGCGTGCGAGTAAACGGCAAAGATCCAGGTGGCCGATGAATCGGGAAATGCCGAGCTTTCGGTAGACGAGCCGGATTCTCTGCGCCGGGACCTCGGGATCGAGGCTCGAACCATGTGCCGGGCCGTCCCCCGTCTTTAACAGCAGCAACTCCTCCGCCGTGACCGCTTCGGCCAGTTGGATATCCGTCCCCGATCCGGGAACACCGCAGCCTGAACAATTCCCGCGGCGGCAATCCTCAAGGATGACGCCTTCTCGCGCCCGTTGTAGATCCTTGATGAGAAACTTCTTGTTGATCAAAATGTCGATGTGATCCCAGGGCAGGGGCTCCGAGGTCTCTTTTCTGCGGATGTAAGACAACGGATCAATACCCGCCGCGCGAAACGCCGCCTCCCAACTCGCGAGGGAAAAATGCTCGGACCAGCCGTCAAAGCGAGCCCCTCGCCGCCAAGCCTCATAGATCACAGCCGCCAAGCGGCGGTCGCCCTGTGAATGGACCGCCTCGATATAAGAACTGTCGACATTGTGAAACTTCATGCGGGACCATTTGGTCTCGATCCGTGGTTTGAGAAAAGCGATCTTCTCTTTGAGACTGTCCGGCGATTCAAAAGGTTCCCATTGGAAGGGTGTGTGGGATTTCGGTATAAAAGAACCGATGCTGGCCGTTACGCTGACCGACCCACCGAACTCGCGGCCGATTCCCCGGAGTTTCCCCATCATTTCGACGATTCCGTCAAGGTCCTCCTTGGTTTCAGTGGGCAGCCCGATCATGAAGTAGAGTTTGATCTGCCGCCAGCCCCGGCGGTATACGGCGCGAACCGTCTCATAGAACTCCGCGTCGGTGATCTGCTTATTGATGGCGAAACGGAGGCGCTCGGTGCCGGCTTCGGGCGCGAAGGTGAAACCGGACTTCCTGACCTGGCTGACCTTGTCGGCCAGGGCGACGCTAAAACGATCGGCCCGCAGGCTGGGCAAAGAAATGCCGATATGATCAGGCGAAAGACGGGTGGACAAGACGTCGGTGATCGCTTCGATCTGTGTGTGGTCGGCTGTCGAAAGACTGACAAGACTGACTTCATCCCAGCCCGATTGTCTAAGACCCTCTGTCGTCAATTCCGTAATGCGGCTGACCGACCGCTCGCGCAGCGGCCGGTAAAAATAGCCGGCCTGACAATAGCGGCAGCCCTGCGTGCAGCCCCGCAGAACTTCGACGCCCAACCGATCTTGTACAATTTCCTGTAACGGCACCAGGGGCTTGGTAGGATAAGCGGTTGTATTCAGATCCGCGACATATCGGCGCTTTACTTTTTTGGGAATCGCCGGGTGGATCGGTTCGACTCTCAGCAGAGCCCCATCAGCGTCATATTCCGGCCGGTAGAGTGAGGGGACATAGATCCCCTCGATTTGTGCGAGGGCCAGGAGTCTTTCAGCGCGCGGCGCGCCCTTCGTCGCGATGACGCCATCGCTGATCGCGTGAACGACCTCTTCACCGTCGCCGATCAGGATCGCGTCAAAGAAATCGGCCAGGGGTTCGGGATTCGTGGCGACCGGTCCGCCGGCGAAGATCAGCGGGTCGTCATCGGAGCGGTCCTTTTGCCAGATAGGGATGCCGGCCAGATCGAGCAGGTTCAGAATATTCGTGCCGGTCAGCTCGTATTGCAGCGAGATGCCGATAATGTCAAACTCCCGGGCCGGACGGTGTGTCTCAAGGCTGAAGAGGGGGATCCCCGCCCGCCGCATGCGCGCTTCCAGATCGATCCACGGGGAATAGGTTCGTTCCGCGAGGGCGTCGGGACGGCGATTGAGAATGTCATAGAGAGTTTTCAATCCCTGATGACTCATGCCGATCTCGTAAACTTCGGGAAGAATGAGCAGCCACTGCACGCGGACCTGTGCAGGATCCTTGCGTATCTGGTTTAATTCGCCGCCAAGGTAACGCATCGGATGCTCAACCAACGGCAGCTGCTCTTCCAGACGCCGCCGGAGTTCCCTGCTGTCCATCAAAGGCTCCTTATCCCGCTTGCTGCGCATAGATCCAATAGGGTTTCCCCCCGCGTAGAATCTCCCTCTCCCGTTTCATGTCGATCTTTTCCGCCACCCGCATCGATGCCGGGTTTTCGGGCCGGATAAAACTGATGAGTCGATCGATTTTTAAATCGTGAAAGGCATAATCACGAACCGCGCGAGCGGCTTCGGTCGCATATCCTTGATTCCAATAATCGCTCCGGAAATCATATCCGAGCTCGATCTCCCGGCGGCCGTCAAGATCTTGGCATTCGAGCCCGCAATCACCGATGAGAACGCCATCCTCTTTCAAGAGCACGGAGAAGAGGCCGTATCCATGGATCTTCTGGTGCTCAAGGTTGCGCGTGACCCATGCGGTCATTTGTTCGCGGGTAAACAAAATATTATCGAACGACTTCATCACCTTCGGGTCGGTGAAGATGACGAGAAAGGCGTCGATATCGTCCGCCGTCATCGGGCGGAGGAATAACCGGCTGGTTTCTAGAGTCATGCGGCCTCCGGATGAGTTATTGAATGCGGAGTTCGTGAAGAGTTCGTCAAGACTCTCCGATCTCCTCAAGAATCTCCAAGAACGCCTGCACCGGGTTCTGCGCCGTGAGTGTGGCTCGAATGGCGGCGATACCATACGCGCCGGATTCAATGCAACTCCGCGTGTTGGCTGCAGTGATCCCTCCCAGGGCGAAGACGGGAATCGAGAGTTGAGAGACTATTTTACGAAACATCTCCAATCCCATTGCCGGCCCCTTTCCGGGAGTCGCAAAGACGGGGCTGAGTGTTATGAAATCGGCGCCCGTGTTTTGCGCTTGCATCGCCCCCTCGAGGTCGTGACACGAGACGCCGATCAAGGGATCGGGACCGAGGCGGGCCCTGATCTCCGCCGTCGCAAGACCGCGTTCCGGGCGATGAAGACCTAAATGCCGCGCCTGCGCGACCTCGATGTCTGTATTGACCAATACGGAAACCTGATCTCCGATGTTGGGGAGAAGGGCGTCGACAAATTTCAACAGCTTCTGCTGTGAAAGGTCTTTCTCGCGGATCTGCAATCCCCGCAGGCCGGCGGCAATGAGGGCTTTTAGGATTTCGGCCTGTTTCTCGGCACCCACCGCTTTGCGGTCGGTGATCTGGTAGTAACGGAAATTGACTCTATCCGACATCGGCCGGGATCAAGCCGTCTCGACAACACCGGTCAGGGGACTCGATGCGGTGGCGTAGAGCTTGCGCGGAATCCGTCCCGATTCAAAAGCGAGACGTCCCGCCTGCATGGCATGATACATTGATGCCGCCATCTTGACCGGATCTTTTGCGCCGGCGACCGCTGTGTTTAACAAAACGGCGTCGCACCCCATCTCCATCGCCACGGCGACATCGGAGGCGATCCCGACGCCGGCATCGACAATCACCGGCACCTTCGCCTGTTCCAGGATGATGCGGATATTATAGGGATTACGGATTCCCAACCCCGACCCAATCGGAGCTCCCAGGGGCATGACGGCCGCGCATCCGATCTCCTGCAGCCTCAAGCAGGCGACAGGATCATCGGTGACATAGGGCAGGACGGTGAACCCGTCGGCGATCAGCACCTTCGCCGCCTCGATCGTCTGCGGGACATCGGGAAAGAGGGTTTTATCGTCGCCGATCACCTCGAGCTTGATCAGGTCGGTCCCAAGGGCTTCCCGGGCCAGCTGCGCCGTGAGGATGGCGTCTTTCGCCGAATAACATCCGGCCGTGTTGGGCAGCAGCGTGATTTTGTCACGATCAATAAAATCGAGAAGCGAGGGGCCTTTGGCGCGGTCCAGATTCACCCGGCGGATGGCTACGGTGACAAATTCCGTTCGGGCCGCTTCAAAGGCTTTGGCCATCGTTTCAAAATCAACGTACTTTCCTGTCCCCAAAATCAAACGGGATTTAAAAATCCGATCTCCAATGAGGAGACCTTCCATGGCGCCGCGTCCTGAACCGGCTCCCTGTCCGCCCACGGCATCCTTTGCATAACAACGCATTTTCACCTCCTCAGCCGCCCTGAACGGCTTCAATAATCTCGATCCGGTCTCCATCCTTCAATACAACCCGGGATATATCACGTCGGGGAACAACAGTGTTATTGATCGCCACAGCGATGCCGCGGCTTTCCGTTCCGTATTCCAGCGCTTTCAGTAGGGATTCCAATTCAGGAGTCCCTTCGTAATCTTGCGGGATTCCATTGATGACCAATCTCATCATAGCTTACTCCTCAGGATGAAACCAGGCTCGGCAACCGGCTGAGTGAGAGGTTCACCGAGATTCGAAATGTCGTCGGAATATCGTAATTGAAGGGATCCGCAAGCGCCGTCTGATAGGTTGAAATGAATCCTTCGCCGTTGCGATCTATCATCGCTTGTCCTTCCTGGCTCTGCAGGAAGCCGTCATCATCCGCCTCTCCGGTGGCCCGGTAAACACGCAGGGCGTTGCGCCGTCCCGTCACATTGAGGATTTCAAATCGGACCGCCAGCTCACGCTGCTGGAAGTTCCATTCTTTCACGGCGGAAAGGTCGATCCGGAAAGTATGCGGCATTCGTCCTGAATGCGGATCGCCGATGCCGGTTATCTCAGCCGGGCCGACCAGGGCTTCGGCATTAACGGCGATCGGCGTATAAGGCCGTCCGCTTTCCCAGCGCGTGGCCAAACCCAGGGCCCAGTCGGTGAAGGGCGACAACCAGGCGCTGCGGCTCCGCATCGGTGTCTTATAAATGAGAGCCAGCCTGAAGCGATGCGTTTGATCGAGTGTGTGGGGTCGATAGCCGGCCCCGGCCCAGGCGGCGACAGGCGTGTTAAAGGTGTCGGTCGTTTCACGAACCCGTTCTGTTCCAATGGGGAGGTCGGGTTCATACCAGCCGCCATCCAGCGACAACGGCCCGCCCCCTTTGAATTCCATGCGGGAAAGATCGTAGGAGGCATAAATCCAAAATCCTGTTTTAGGAAGGTGTTGTGATGACCGCGCGTCGATATGGATCCCCCGCGTGCGCTGCTTTCCTGAATCATCAATATAGACAAGAGAGCCGGATTCAACTGAAGTCGCCTTCTCAACCCAGGCGTGGCGGGTCAGCGATCCGTAAAGGGCGGCTTGCATGAGGAGGGGCTGTGCGCCATCCCATTTTTGTAAAAGCCATCCGAGCAGAGGAATGCGGCGCTTTTCCACGGGGAACCTCAGGCCGGCCTCTATCTGCGTTTCGCCCTCGGCCCCAAGATGCGGATTGCCGAGTGGAGCCTCGAATTGTTTAAGATAGACCGACCGCTGCAGGAAAACGGGATCCATGCCGAGCGCCAGCAGGGGCGGCCGGTTGACCTTTTCCTGGCCGCGGATCCAGACCGTCGATTCGTTGATGAGAATGGAATGCCCGATGGAACCGCCGATCCCGCCGGCCCAGCCGGGTTTTTCGAGCAATGCATTGAAATCCTCGGAAGAGGAATCCGCCGCGGGAAGATGAGTCCAGTCCGCCGGTCCCAAGTGATTCGATTTGAACCAACGCCCGTAAATCGAGACTTGCCATAGACCGCCGGTTCCGGCGCTCTCCCATAGGAGTCCGGTTTGAAGCTCCGGCACCTCCAGTTGACTGGATGCATCCCGGTCGATGGCATCAATTGTATAACCGAATCTTTGGACGGATTGATACCCGCCTCCTTCAACGCCGCGGTAAATTTGCTTCGGATCGAGGTGCTCGTAATGCCGGACCGTATGGCGGGTGAGGGATAAATCGGCTCGTAGGCGTGAATCTTTGCTGATCATTGACTCCCAGGAGGCTCCGGCGTTCCAGGAGTTTGTTACATTGAGCTGGTAGTTTTCATAAATGTGACCCTCGTCGATAAACATCGTCGACGGATCGTCTCCACGCCATTCGGTACTGTCGCTGACGGTGGCGGCGTTGCCGTCGGGCCGCCCATAGCTTTCCAGATCTTCGAGGTAGAAACCGTCGCTGATCTCCCTGAAGTTCCTTGAATACTGCGTTTGGATGCGGAGCCGATGCCGCCAGGGGCCGCGGGTCCCTTCCTGATCCAGATGTTTTGTATAAGGGAATTCCTTTTCGAGGCCCGCGTTCCATGCAATGGATGCCGATTCCTCGTGAGGAGAGTGATCCTGGTTTTGCCCGAAAGACTTCAGCAGGTAATCCTGCTCTTTCCCCGTCCCCGCGAAGGAGGAGGTGAGTTTCCAAGATTGGAGCGATCGGCCGGCGCTCCACAGCTGAAGGTTTCCATAAATCTCCTGTTCATGCAACTCGCTGTGGGTTCTGGGATTATCCGCCGTAATCCTCGGATAGGGATCTTCATCGCTT
The DNA here is from genome assembly GCA_018831195.1 of Candidatus Eisenbacteria bacterium. Lineage (NCBI taxonomy): Bacteria > Candidatus Eiseniibacteriota > Candidatus Eiseniibacteriota bacterium. The sequence continues at coordinate 46,231 of JAHJDP010000042.1, forward strand.
CGATAACGGCCGACGATCTCCAGGTCGCCGCGGAATGGTTTCTGCGGATTCCAAATCGCGCGGCCCGTGCCATCCATCCGCTGATAGGAGTCCGTCCGCCCGACACCGAAAAGCCCGGTGCGGGTATCCTGCCGTCCAAGACGGGCGGCGCGCCAACCGTCAGGAGCCCATGGGGCGGTGAGTGATGCGAGGCCGCTGCTCGCCCGGCCTATGGCCATCGGAAGGTCGACTGAGAGGGGTTCCCGTTGCGCCGGATTGTTCAACTCGAGCGTTTCCCAGCTGGAGACGCTGCGCCGTTTGGGGAATGTTGACAATTGTTTAAGCTGATCAATGCCGCTGCCGGGAAGATAAAGGGCCGGCTCTTCGAGCCCGATCAGAGCGGCGGTGGGATTCAGAATGTGCAGAATCGGGGGGCCCTGATCCTGAAGGATCCAACGTGTCCGGGTGCCCGGCGCGACATCGATTTTCCATGCACTCCATCCGGTTTCAATCCCCGGCCGCAAAAGGCGCCATTGATACGATCCGGCGGGCAATCCCCAGAAGATCGCACGGAGCCGGCCAGACGCATCCGGCGGGTTCAAAGAGGACCGATAGCATACATCGTCGCCTCCCCGGAGCTCGAGGATTCCCCCATAAAATTCCACCTCGCCGTCCTCCGGAGTGGAAAAGGGGAGGCACATTTCCAGATCCCCTTCGACTGAAACGGCCTGGGTTGAGTGCAACGGAATCGCGGCAAGGAGGATGATGAGAACGGCCGGCAGAAACCGCTGCAAGCGGGCCGGATCGACCCTGCCTGTGATGGAAGGCAGACTGCGAACCGTATCAAGTGAACGTTCAATCATGAAAACCACCCTCCATCCCCGGTCACTGAATCGTATCCGACTTGGCCCGGCCTGGCCAGGGTTCAGATACGAAGCTGTCACCCCATCCGGCGGAGTTCCATAAAAACTTTCAAAAAAGAAACCGGGGTGGGAGATCCCACCCCGGATAGAACACACTTTCTATCTGAGAATCAGGCCTTTCCGGCGGCGACGACCGTCTTGATCGCCGCCTCGATCTTGTCGATGCCCGCCTCCAGAACCTCTCTCGAGATGTCGAGGGAGGGCCGGACCCGAATCGAACGCCGGCCGCACGGAAGGGCGATGACACCATTCTCATAGATCTTTGCCAGCATTTCTTTCCGCGAAAATCCGTCGCTTACGCTGAAGGCGCACATCAGGCCCCGGCCCCGGGCGTTTTCAATACCGCCGCCCAGTTCCGCCTGCAGTTTCTGAAACCTGCCGAGAAGGATTTCGCCGGATGTGCGGGCCCGATCGACGAGCTTCTCTTCCTCGATGATCTCCAGATGTAGCCGGCTGCGGATCATATCCACAAAGTTGCCGCCCCAAGTGGAGTTCAAACGGCTGGAGACTTTGAAGACGTTGTCGACATCATCGATTCGGCCGGTAACCATGATGCCGCAGACCTGCGTCTTCTTGCCGAAGCAGACAATATCAGGCGTGATGTTAAAGTGCTGGAACGCCCACATCTTGCCGGTCAAACCCAAGCCCGATTGGACTTCATCAAAAATGAGAAGGATTTCGTTCTCGTCGCAAATCTTGCGGAGCGCTTCAAAGAACTCACCGCGGAAATGATTGTCGCCCCCCTCGCCCTGAATCGGCTCAATGATGAGTCCGGCGATCTCATGGGGGCTCGCCTGCAACGCCTGATGAATCTCAGCGATGGCCTGTGTTTCAGCCGCTTCCACCGCTTTCAGATTTTCGCCTTCCAGGGGGAAGGTGATCCAGGGCGTTGTGATCCGGGGCCAGTCGAATTTTGGGAAGTGGGCGGTTTTACGGAGATCGAATGAGTCGGTGAGACTCATTGTGTATCCGGTCCGGCCATGGAAGCAATGGCGGAAGTGGATGATCTTCGATCCCTCTTTGTCGATCCCCTTCGCCTTATTCTTATGATACTTCCAATCAAAGGCCGTCTTCAGCGCGTTTTCGACCGCGAGACCGCCGCCCTCGATAAAGAAGAGATGCTTGAACGATTTTGGGACCGCCACGCGGCCGAAGGTCTCGACATATTCAGCCATCTCCACCGTATAGACATCGGAGTTGCTCGGTTTGTGTAAGGCGGCGCGGCCGAGATATTCAATCGTCTCCTGGTTGCACATTCGGGGATGATTCATCCCGATAGGCTGGGACGCAAAGAACGAGAAGAAATCAACGAAGTCCCGCCCGGATCTGGCATCATGCACCATGGCGCCCTTACTTTTCTCGAGATCAAGAACAATATCCATTCCGTCCACGAGCATATAGCGACCGAGGTTCTCGTGAACGCGGTCCGCTGGAATCCGAATTCTTACCATGGTAAACCTCCCCAGGTTTGGAAGCCTGTGCCTCACCCGGCCGCCAGGCGGCCCCCAGTAATGGAAAGGGACAAGGTGAAAATGGCGTAACATATTGCTATTAAGTGGGATGGGCCAGGATCCCCAATCAAAGGTCGGGGTCCTGGCCCTCACCACTTGATAATGGTAAGGTCAGGGGGCTGAAACTTTCAACCCCAGTAAAATCAATTTGGGAAAAAGATATCTTATAGGGTGAGGCCTCCCAAAAGGACCTCTCCCAGGGGAATCATCGGCATGCAGCAGATCCCGCTTAAACAGCGTCCTATGGTGGGTGTTTCCCTTATGACGGATCTTTCTTCTCTGGCTGAGCACGGCCCGCGGTTTGGTATCAATTGTTCGTACATTCATGCTCTGAGGGGGTCCGGCGCGATTCCGGTTCCCATTTTGCCGGGGCGGCCGGATGAAACGGCGCTCTTCGCTCCTTTCCTCAGCGGGTTGTTGCTGCCCGGCGGATCCGATTTGGCTGCGGGGCGCTACCATCAGGAGCCGGTTGATCCTCAAGAAACGCCGGATCCTGATCGGGAGGCGTTGGAGTGGGATTTACTGCGCTGGGCCGATGGGACGGGCCTGCCGGTGCTGGCGATTTGTCTCGGTATCCAGACCGTCAATACCTTCCGAGGGGGCACGCTGATACAAGATCTCCGCCGCCGAGGGCCGGAAGTTCTGGATCATGGGTACCTCAAAGGGTACTCCCGCCGGACACTTGCCCATTCCGTACGGATTGATCCGGAGTCGCGGCTGGCCGCTCTCATGGAGCAGGATCAAGTGTCGGTGAACTCCCTGCATCACCAGGCGATCGATAAGATTGGAGCGGGTCTTCGCGCGGTGGCCTGGGCGCCCGATGGTATTGTAGAGGGATTGGAAGATGAGAATCCAAACCGCTTTCTGGTCGCCGTTCAGTTTCATCCCGAAGAGATGATGGAAGCGCCGGCGGCGCAAAAGATTTTCGTGGGATTCGTCGAAGGGTGCCGCGCTTGGAAAGAGGGGCTTAATCCGCCGTATCGACCCACCGCCCGTCCGCTTTGATCAATGCCACCAGCGCCTCATCCGCCTCATCCGGCGCCAGGTTCCGCTCCACCCTGATCTTGCCCCGGTATAGATCAATCTTACCGACACCCGATCCGACATAGCCGAAATCAGCATCGGCCATTTCACCCGGCCCATTGACAATGCAGCCCATCACGGCAATTTTGACACCTTTCAGATGCCCGGTTCTCCGGCGGATCCGCTCGGTGGTTGTCTCCAGATTGAAAAGGGTGCGCCCGCATGAAGGGCAGGAGATGAATTCGGCCCGCGTCAGGCGCCGGCGGACCGATTGTAAAATGCCGAAGGCGATGGAGATGGGGTTGGGTTCGTTCGCCTTTCCGGACGCCGGACCGGCCAGGAGCGCTTCGCCGCCCGATTCCAGCAAGGCCGGTCCCGCCGACAGGGCTTGTTCTATCGGATCCCCGCAAAGCCTGAGGATAAGCGCAACATTGGCGGACAGTCCGGCATCGGCAAGGGCGCCCACCGTCTGCCAAACCCGGTGCCGGAGATCCTGCCTGATAATGACAAGGGCCGTTCGGGAGAGTCCGGCCTTTAAGACCCGGCGGCAGACGGACACAGCGGTCCGCGGATCGGGTATTTCCCAGAAGAGAGGGCAGCCGTCTCCGATCGATGCGCAGACGGTTTCAACAGGGAGCCGGTTCCCTTCGTCAAGACCATTGTTGAGCTCCGGAATGAGGGAGATGCCCCCGACCATAGCGGCAAGATTAAAAAGGATTTGTGGATCCACCGCGTCATTGTAGAAGCCGCGATAGATTAGAGGGGTTTGACGCATGCCGGCCTCGCTGAGCTTGGACATTAGATATTGTACAAGTTCAGGCGCTCGTTCATTCAGGGGGCCGTGAATCCAGAAGGCCTCAGGTGGATCATCGTTTGGGTCGTGCAGCAGGTGCTTCAATTCGCGTAGAAGCCGGTCCGGCTCGTTAACCGCGGCGGCGGCGGCATAGTGGACCCTCGGCACCGGCGCCGGTCCGCCGAGAGGCAGCGTGCCGAGTTCAATCCGCTCGACAATGCGGGGCGCAGGCAGCGTGACCGGTTTTGATACCGGCGCATCGCCGCAGGGCCCGCCGGCGCCGGCCGGAGGGCCGGGCGGGGGACCATCCGTCTTCATCATTCCTGCGGGAATGAAGGCTGCGAATGCGGGTTCGACCCGCGCGACACCAGCGAGGATCTCCCGGCAGGCGGCGATTTCATTTACCGAGGGCTCTGTCAAGCTGACACGGATCGTATCGCCGATCCCTTCCGACAGCAGCCCCCCGATGCCGACGGCGCTCTTCAGCCGCGCCGGCCAGCCGGATCCGGCCTCGGTGATGCCGAGGTGGATCGGATAGTCCATCTTCTCTGCATCCATCTGCGCGATGAGGAGGCGGTGCGCCTCAATGACGACCGAGGTGACGGAGGATTTCAGTGAGAGTACAATATTGTGAAAGTCATAATTTCTGCAGATCCGTACGAATTCCAGCGCGGACTCCACCATGCCCAGCGGAGTGTCGCCGTAACGGTTCATGATTCTGTCGGAGAGCGATCCGTGATTGGTGCCGATCCGCAGCGCGGCGCCATGCTCCTTGCATTTCAGGACGAGCGGTTTGAACCGCGCCTGTATCCGCTCGAGTTCCTCCCGGTATTGCGCGTCGGAATATTCGCGGACGGCGTTCTTCTTTCGATCGGCGTAGTTCCCGGGATTGATCCGGACCTTCTCTACCAGCTCGGCCGCCCGCAAGGCCGCATTGGGCGTGAAATGAATATCGGCGACAAGCGGCACCTGAAGGCCGCGCCGGCGCAGCTCCGCTTTGATCACAGCGAGATGGTCGGCCTCGCGGATCGAGGGGCAAGTGAGACGAACCAGGGGGCAGCCGGCCGAGACGAGGCCCTCGATCTCGCCGCATACCGCTTGGGTATCCATCGTGTCGGATGTTGTCATCGACTGGATGAGGATCGGATGAGGCCCGCCGATCGCGAGATGTCCGACGCGGACCACACGGGTCGGCCGCCGCCGGTAGGGGAGCGGCAAGCCCTTGGGCGCCTTCTGTCGTGAATCGCTGCTCATGCTGTTATCTTTGCACATGGCTCCGCACAAAGAAACGGGAGAGGCTTCCGCCTCCCCCGCTTCGCAAGAGAGCTTTTCAGCCGTCAGCCGCGGACGGCCTGGACAATCACTTCATCCAGCGCCGGGTATTTGCGGAGATGCGCTTCCCGATCCGTCTTGAAGATCGCCACCAGATTCAAGTACTCCTCCTGCCGGCCATCCTTCACATAGAGGTGCCATGGGTTCAATAGGCTCTGATCGGCTGCTTCAATCCCCGGTACATGCTTGGCGATGTCGTAGCCGAAGTCAGGATCTCTTTCCCACTCGATCGTGCCCTCGGCGATCGCTTTTACAATGGCGCTGGAATGGTGGATCTTGATCTTTCGGCTGCTCGGGTCGCCGTCGCTTCCGCCGATCCGGCCTGTATTCATCAGATAGACTTCCATCCGGCTCTGCTCGAGGATTTCAAGGAACCGGTTTCCCTGGAGACCGTGCCGGAGAGGGAAGAAGGGATTGGTTCCCGGCACGCGCAGGCTCTTGCCGGCCTCTTCGACACCGCCGGCGCTTGTGCCGCGCGTCTCACCCAGCATAAAGTAGGCGGCCGCTTGGGCTCCCTTCAGCCTGGCGACGGCGGGGATGATATTATCATTGCGGTTGAGGAGCAGCAGAAATGAGGCGTGGTCGATGGTGTTCGGATCAGCGGCCATCCCGATCTTGTCGAGATTGAAGGTCGCGCGGCCGTTCTGTGTATACGTATCGTCGAAAAAATCGACTTTGCCGTTTTCATCCTGCGACACATTCTCCAGATAGGAAGAGGCGTCGGTGACGGCCTTATAGATAACCGGCTCATGCTCCGGATCGAGGCCGTAGGTTTTGGCGAAGCAGCCGTCTTCGGATGTATAAATCCGGCCGTTCGGCATCAGAGCCACAAAATCATCCTGGACCGGCTGGGATTCGTTCTGGCGTGTGAAGGTTGTTGTTGTTTTTCCTGTACCCGACAGGCCGACGATGAGGCCGACCCGGGAGCGCCCGTCGACCGGGATAATCTTGCATCCGGCATGAAGGGCAAGGCCGCCGCGATCATAGACAATCTTATTCCACATTCGGAGGCCGCCCTTTTTCGCCTCTCCAAAATAGTCGGAATTGAGAACCCGTGTGACGCCGGCATCCAAATCGACGGTGATAATCCGGTCGTTTGGATACCCCTCCGCCTTGAGATTCGGCGTGTAAATCACCGTGAGCTCCGGCTTGAAATCGGGCTGTCCCACGGCGGGGTCATCGGTGTAATAAAGCTGCTGCTGCATCGCGGCGATGTTGGCATTTGACTTTTCAATGGAGAGACGCACCGGTGTTCGAAACCAGGGGTCGCTTCCTATGAAGCCATCCACGATGATCATATCCTGGCTCTCGATATACCGGTCTTGGAGTTCTGCGATGCGTCTGCCCTCTTCTTTGGAGATGCATTGATCGGTCGCAAGATCGGGGTTGTCGGTAACGATATAGGTACTCGCCTTGCTGCGCGCCTTGGTCTTGATCTTTGTATTGAGATTGCCGAAGGAGGTCCAGCGCGCATTAGGCATCGCCGCCACAAGCTCCTTTAACTCGGCCGGGCTGGGATTAAAAAACCGTTCGGGCTCTTCGGGGAAACGAGGTTGCGTCGCCATGACCTCTCTCCTTTTCTAAGGTTATGTCAATTCATCTTTCTAATTCACATATTCTAACATGCTAATACAGAGAAAAGCAGAACTAATTCCAAGTAAAATGTCGATTAATGATAGCAGACGGCGTAAACAAATCTTTGCTTGTGCTGGGAGTCCTTATTGTATTAGATTTTAGAAAGATGCTAGGGGTGCCCCCTTGGGGCTGAGAAAGACCCTTTGAACCTGATCCGGGTTATGCCGGCGTAGGAAAGCTGCCTTCCGAGCGCTCTCCCGCTACCAGATGACAAGCCTGGGTCCCTTGACTGGAGGATTTGTCATGCGCCCAATGTCAAAGAAGTCTCAAGAGGATGTCTCCCGCTTGATCGACGCCGCCACGCGACCGTTTCCGCAATCACACAAGATTTATATCAGCGGAAGCCGCCCCGATCTCCAGGTTCCAATGCGTGAAGTCCGGCAGACCGATACGATGACCCGGGATGGGGTCGTGAAAAATCCCAACATCACAATCTATGACACGACCGGCGCCTATACTGATCCGGGAATCGCCGTTGATCTCTTGCGCGGGCTGGCTCCCATCCGAAAGGAATGGATCAGAGAGCGCGGTGATGTCGTGGAATTGCCCGAGCTCTCGTCGGCGTATACCCGGGCGAGAGCCGCCGATCCTGAATTGTTGAAGGTCGCTTTTCCGCAAAGGGACCGGCCCCTGCGGGCCGCGAAGGGTTTGCGGGTGACGCAAATGCATTACGCGCGCCGTGGGGTTGTGACGCCCGAAATGGAATTCGTCGCCATCCGCGAGAATCAGCGCCTTAAAGATGTAAAAGACACGGTGCTGCTGCGGCGCCATCAAGGCGTCCATTTCGGCGCCGGGATTCCAACGGAGATCACACCGGAATTCGTGCGGCAGGAGGTTGCCGCGGGCCGTGCGATCATCCCCTGCAATATCAATCATCCGGAATCGGAGCCGATGATCATCGGCCGGAATTTTCTTGTGAAAGTGAATGCCAATATCGGGAACTCCCCGGTCAAGTCTTCGATTGAGGAAGAGGTGGAGAAGATGCTCTGGTCGATCCGCTGGGGCACCGATACGGTGATGGATCTTTCCACCGGGCTTCACATCCATGAGACCCGTGAATGGATTATCCGTAATTCGCCGGTGCCCGTCGGCACGGTGCCGATTTATCAGGCGCTGGAGAAGGTGGGCAGCCCCGAGGAACTGACCTGGGAACTCTTCAGAGACACGCTTATCGAGCAAGCGGAGCAGGGCGTTGATTATTTCACGATTCATGCGGGGATCCGATTGAGGCATGTCCCACTGGCCGCGAATCGTGTCGCGGGAATCGTGTCGCGCGGCGGGTCGGTCATGGCCAAGTGGTGTCTCGCCCATCATCAGGAGAGTTTTCTTTATACAAAATTCGATGAGATCTGCGAAATCCTGGCCGCCTATGATATCGCTGTCTCGCTGGGGGATGGTCTCAGGCCCGGATCGATCGCCGACGCCAACGATGAAGCGCAGTTCGCCGAACTCACGACGCTCGGTGAATTGACGCAGAAGGCCTGGAAGCAGGATGTGCAGGTGATGATCGAAGGGCCGGGACACATCCCGATGCATCTCATCAAGGAGAACGTCGACAAGGAATTGGCCGATTGTTACGAGGCGCCCTTTTACACATTGGGGCCGATAACGACCGATGTCGCCCCCGGATATGATCACATCACTTCGGCGATCGGGGCCGCAATGGTCGGCTGGTATGGCTGCGCCATGCTTTGTTATGTCACGCCGAAGGAACACTTGGGCCTCCCCGATAAAAATGATGTCCGTGAAGGGATCGTGGCGTGCAAGATCGCGGCGCATGCCGCGGATCTGGCGAAGGGGCATCCGGCGGCGCAGGTGCGGGATAATGCAATGTCGAAGGCGCGGTTCGAATTCAGATGGAATGATCAATTCAGCCTGGGACTTGATCCAGAGCGGGCGCTCGCGTACCACGACGCCACGCTGCCGGAGGAGCCGCACAAGGCGGCCCATTTCTGCTCCATGTGCGGTCCCCGTTTCTGCGCCATGAAGATTACGAAGGATGTCCGGGAATATGCCCGCGGGAAGGGGTTTGATAATCTGGAAAAAGCCGTGGATGCGGGGATGAAGGAGAAAGCGCAGGAATTTAAGCAGGAAGGAGGGCAGATTTACCGGAGGATCTAGCCCTGTATTCAGCTTCGTATTCTCCTTGCCATACATCATTTGCCTTTCCATAATACCGGCACTTGCGTCAATTGAGATGACGCATCCGCTATGATGGGAAGGGGGGACGGTTCCGTTATGGAGAACACCCGCGGTCAGTGGAAATCCCAGCTCGGTTTCATTCTCGCCGCCTCGGGATCAGCCATCGGTCTTGGCAATATCGTTTTCTTCAGTGCGAATGCCTACAAGTTTGGGGGAGGCGCCTTTTACCTCCCCTATTTCTTTGCGCTGCTTATCATCGGAATTCCGGTCATGATCCTCGAGTTCGGCCTGGGGCACCATACCGGGCGATCTTTTCCCGTCGCGCTGCGTCAGACATTGGGGCGGAAGGGCGAGTTCCTGGGATGGTTCGGCATCATTAACGCCAGCTTTATTACAATGTACTATATTACCATCCTTGCCTGGGTGGTGGGCATGTTTGTCGGCTCCTTCGGCAGTCTATGGCACAGCAGTGTCGCTGTGCCCCCTTTTGGGCTGGCGCTCGGGGATCTCCCCAATCCGTACGCCTTCTTCTTTCGCATGCTGTCCAATTGGAGCGCTGTCATCTTTGTTATCATTGTGTGGTTCCTAAATGTTTGGATTGTCCGCCGCGGGGCCACGACGATTGAGAGCGCGGTGAAAATCTTTGTGCCGCTCATGTGGCTTTTCATGATCTTTCTTATCATTCGCGGCATCACCCTCCCCAACGGGATTCACGGGCTTTATCTGCTCTTTACGCCGAACCTGGAGGTGATGAAAAATATAGATGTCTGGCAGGGCGCTTTCAGCCAGATCTTTTTTACGCTTTCCCTCGGGTTCGGGATCATGACGGCGTATGCCTCATACCTTCCAAAGAAATCGGATCAGACAAACAATGCATTGATCACATCGTTTCTGAATTGCGGATTTGAATACATCGCAGGGATCGCGATCTTCACGATCCTCTTCGCGACAACAATGATTCCCAAGGCGTCGACCATCAGTATGATGTTTTTCATCGTCCCCAGCGGTATCAGCAAACTTCCGGGCGGCGATATGTCGGTGATACTCTTCGGCATCATGTTTTTCGTGCTGCTGCTGTTTGCGGGGCTCTCCTCGAGTATTTCCCTCGTTGAGGCTTTCATCTCCGCAATGGTCGACAAATTCCAGACGAGCCGAAAGAGATTTCTTATCGCTGCTTTTGTGTTCGGCGGGCTGGGAAGCATCGCATTCGCTCTTCCGCAGGTCATCAATAGAGGCTTGGAGGATGATGGAACGCTTGGATTCACACTTCTCGATCTCATCGATCATTGGGCTTTTTCGCACGGCCTGCTGATCGTCGGCCTCATCGAATGCCTCCTCATTGGATGGATCTACGGCGTGAAGAAAATCCGTCAAACGATCAATATGAATTCCCGATACACCCTTGGATCGGGTTTTGATTTTCTAATCAAGTTTATCATTCCCGCTCTTATTCTCTTTGTGCTCGTGGCCTCCGTCGTCAATGAGATTCGGGAGGGGCTCTATGGATCAGCCTTCCGCGCCAACTTCACAAAGCCCTGGGGTTGGCTGCAGATCCTCCCGCACCTGGCTCTTTTTGCATGGATTACAATTAGTGTGGGCGGGGCCGCGGTGCTGACTCTTATGCGGGGTTATAAGAACGAAGAATCCTCGGGTGAGTTGAAAGATTATCCGGGAGGGGAATCATGATGCGTTCCTTCATTACTCTTGCCGCCGCCGCTGTCCTCCTCGGCGTTCTCCCGCTGAAGGCCTTGGAGCTTGCCGTAAATCCTGAAGTTCCCGCGGAAGGCGAACCGGCAAGCATCACCGTGACATGGAACGAGGCGCCGGTCGCGGGCGCCACTGTCAAAGCCCTCTATCGCCCGAATAGCGAAGTCTCGGTGGAGAATGAATTGGGGACGACGGATAGTTTCGGCCGCATCGCCTGGCAGCCCCGGGATGCCGGTCTGGTTTCGCTGACGGCGGCCGGCGCCGGTGAAACGGTCCATCGGGATGTTTCGGTTCGCTTCTCCGGTGTTCCCTGGCGCGGTCTGATGGTCCTTCTTCTGGCCGGGCTCATTCTCTTCGGCGGAAACGCAATGTTTATTATAAAAACTCTTCAGGCCAAGGAGTAGCCGGGGGCCGGGAAGTCACCGGCCGGTTTCAATCGCCATGGGTCATATCCCCCGGAATGCGTGCGGCTTCCGGGGTTTCATTATACCTTGATCTTTATCTATTAATCGTCGATCCGGAATCGAGGAAACCCGGACTGGGGACGATAATTAATTTGTACCCATCCTGATATTCGACTTGAACACGTAGCGCCGCCCGGAACCGCTTGCAACAGGAGATGACCTTTGAATCGAATCCTGAAGATCTCCTGCGCCCTGCTGCCGGGTCTGCTTGCCGCCGGGTGTTCGTTTGAGGAGCCTCAAGCACCGTCATTCGAAACGAATATCTATATCCCTCTGGGCACAGAGAGAGCGACGGGGCTGGATCTTCTTGAAGAAGAGAATATCAGTGGGGATTCCACCGGTGTCGAGCCGCTGCAATTTTCAATGAAAGGCGGCCTGGATCGTTTTGAAGCGGCGGCGCTGCTCGACCTGACGCTCAGTCCGGCTCATTTCTCATCGACCATCAGCGATATCGGCATTGAACCGCCAGAAGAAATCCGGATCGATTACACGCTTGGGGACCTCTCCGGTCTTTCGCTGCCTCCCGGCGGGACGCATCTCATCGTTGAGCCCTTTACCTTTTCGCCCGTCCGTACCGAGCTTTCCGATCAAGAGACTTTTGAGTGGATACGGCTTGCGCAGGGAAGGATCGATATACAGATCACGAATGATTTAGCCGTTCCGGTCGGCGGGGGTTCCGGCGATCCGGTCTCGTTGAGCCTCTCTCTCTGGAATCGCGATGTTGAAGAGAAGGCCTTCGAAGTTTCCCTTGTGGGCGGCTTGGCCCCGGCGCAAACAGCCACCTGGTCGGTTGATCTATCCGGCATTGATCTTCGGGATCGTTTGGATATTGAATTCGGCGGCGGCAGCTCCGGCAGCGGGGGAGATCCGGTCTGGGTTGAAGCGGCGCAATCGCTCGGGATCAGCCTCTTGTTTCACGACCTGGAGCCCGACTCGGTTATTGCCGCTGTCGGTCCTCAATATGCCGCCGTTACGGGTGGAGTCGCCCTGCCGGGCGATATCCGGATCGATGAAGGTGAAATTCAAGAAGGTTTGATTCATCTGCAGGTTCAGAATGAACTGCCCCTTCAGGCCTATGCCGATTTAACATTCCCTGAGCTTTGGAATGAGCGGGGAGACAATATCACGCAACGGATCGCATTGCCCTCGTCGCAATCGGGGCCGGATGGCCCGGCCGAAGTGACGATTGATCTGGCGGGTGCGATATGGGGCAGCGCCTCCGGTGCGGTCGGTGATACGCTCCATTATCAATTGGATATCGAGACAATGGGGAGTTACGGAGTGTCCGCCTCGCTCGGCCGCCGGCAGGCGGTCGTTGCCGAGATTGATCAAACCACAGTGTCATTTCGGTGGATACGGGGTTCCGCCGACAACCGCGAGATCGAGATAGAGTCATCGGAGACAGAGATCGACCCGCCTGAGGGGATTGCGGAACTCGATTTTCTGAAGGCCGATCTCATGATTGATATCTTGAGTAGCGTCGGTTTGACCGCCGCCACCCATCTTGTTCTCGAAGCATTGGATCTATCAGGCGCGACACTCGCGATCCTTCCCCTGGAGATGACGGTGCTTCCAGGAAACCTTTCGAATCCGGGCCGGAGCACACTCGTTCTCAATGAGACCAACTCCGATGTGCTTGAAATCATCCGCAGCCGTCCCGATCGCCTTCGGGTCGGCGGCTCGTTGTTGGTCGGGCAACCGGGCGAATCCGCGACGATTTCACGCGAAGATTGGGTGGAAGGGTCATATACCCTTGTCGCTCCCCTGCGGGTCATCGTGGGACAAGTCCGGCACACGGCAGACCCTTACAGTATTACATTATCGGATGAGGAGCAGGATCGGATTCTACAGGATCTCCCGGCAGCCGTCATTGAAGGCACCGTGGAAAACCATCTTCCGGTGGGCATCACGGCCCGTTTTATTTTTGCCGATCAGGAAGAGGCTTTGGAAATTCAACCCGGGCTCGAACTCGAATCGATCGAAGTTGACTCGGGGCAATTTGACAGCAGTACGGGGCGGGTTATTGAAGCGGTTATCTCTTCATTCCGGATTGAACTGGATCAAAATGATATCGCTTTCTTCGCCAAGGATGAGGTTTGGGGTCTTATCGAGGTTGTCTTGAAAGGAGACGGTCTGACACCGGTGGAGTTCACCGCCACTGATTATGTTGAAGTGAAGGGGATCCTCAGCATGCGGATGAGGGTGGAATCATGAGCCGGCGCCTTTTCCTTTGTTGCCTTTTAATGGTCATGCCTGCTTCCGTTTTTGCGCAAGGGAAGGCGGTGGGGATGGCCGGCGCTTATAGCCTGGCCGCCCGCGGCGCCGAAGCGCCCTCCTGGAATCCGGCGACACTGGCCTGGTCGAGTCAGTTGCACATTCAAATCGCCTCTATCCGCCTTCTGGCGACGAATAACAGCTTCAGTTACAGCGACTACAAACGCTGGAACGGCAAGACCTGGGATGACCAAGACAAAGCGAAAATCCTCGCCTCGATCCCCGGACCGAATTTCGAAATTCAAGCTGATACAAAAGTCATGATTCCCGGCCTCGCCTGGGGTTCCTGGGCCGTCACCGCCGAGACGCATGGCGGCGGCAAGGCGGGCGTTCCGAAAGAATTCGCGAGATTGGTCTTTTTCGGCAACACCCCGGAAGAGGCCTTTGATTTGGATGGCGCCGGGGGCGAAGGGTTGGCCTATTCGGAATACCGGATCAGCCACGCGCGTCCCATCGGAAGTTATAAAACCTGGGATCTCGTCGCGGGGGGATCGTTCAAGTATTTGCAGGGCTGGGCCTATGCCGAGGTGACGGAAGCCTCCGGTGAGCTGGTCACAACAATCGATGCCCTGAAGGGTCATGGCATTGTCGAGGAACTCACATCCCTCGGCGGCTCCGGCTTCGCTTTTGATTTCGGTGTGGCCGCCAAACGTGACGACGGCTGGCAAGCCGGTCTCGCGCTGCGCAACCTCTTTGGATCGATCAAGTGGACTAAAGAGACAAAGTGGTATCGCCAGACGGTCGATGCCGACAGCGTCACCCTCAATGATTTCGAGGATGATTCCGACGCCGTCGTCGATACATCGGAGGATGGCCCGGCTCCGGATTTCAGCCGGTCGCTGGCGCCATCGCTGACATTGGGGATTGCGCGGCCCACCGCCTGGGCCTATCTGGAGATGAATATCGAGCAGGGTCTGCAGAAGGGTCCGATGACCACCACCACACCGCGCCTTTCGCTCGGCCTCGCCCGTTCTCTCTGGTGGCGTTTTCAGGGGCGGATGGGTCTTGCGTTCGGCGGCATTGACGGGCCGGTCCTGGCCTTTGGTTCGGGTCTGAATCTCTGGGGCATTGAATTGGAAGGCGCCTATTACTCGACTGGAACGTTAAACCCCTTTTCCGGCAAGGGCGCCGGGGTGGGCTTTTCTATCGGGTATCGTTAATATTGTTAAACCACTTTCTCTTTTCAGGAGAATCCTCCTGCTCCTCACACCTCGTCGGCATCCCCTTGATGATGCGACCGGATCCACTTTAACATTTGGAGCAGATGCCGTCTTGCCCAGGCTGGGGAGATAATTTCGACACGGCGCCCCCATTGCAGCGTCCACAGGAGAACTTCATCCGGTTCCGATGTTGTGATGACGAGGTCCAATCCGCCGTCCATTCTGTTTTGCAGCTCAACTCCCTGTGGCCAGTCCATCGAATTGATCTTTTGTGAAAGGTCGGGAAGGAAGCGCAATCTTAATGTTGTCGGCCCATCCGGCGCCACGGCCGGCGCCTCGCTTGTTGCCTCGCCCGTTGTTTCGGCCTGTGTCTCGCCCCGTCTCTCTGTCCGGTTCTCAGCCGATGCGTCAGGGAGGGGCGCTCGGGGAACGCCCCTGCGGCGAACCTTATCGCCGCCTTTGCGCGTCGTCATTGGTGTGACGGCGGGCTGCGAGAGCGAGGCGACAAGATCCTTCATCTTAAGCGCGATAGGATCGGGCAGAACATGCCCCAGCTTCAAAAAAATCTGCTGCAGCAAGCCTTCATAGGGTGTCTCCCGATACGTGTCGAGGGTCCAATCTCCCGCCAAGACAGCGAGCAGATCTCCCTCGGTAATCTTGACCTCCAGCGGTGGGATATATTTCATATCGGTATATTCATAGCCATGGCGGGAGGCGTTCCAGCGGATCGGACCACCCTGCTCGCGCAGATACTCGATATCCCTTTGAATCGTCCGGATCGAAACATTCAAATCCCTGGCCAGCGAGGGGGCGCTCGGGTAGGTGTGGGATCGGACGGCCCGATCCAAACGCAGCAGACGCACCAGTGGAATTCGGCGTTTATCCATCCTATACCTCCCTGCCAAACCTCCCCCTTGACACTCTTCCGACACAGTTTCACTCTTATTGTCTATGCCAGCCAATCTTACGCCAGAATATATCCGCTTGGACGGTTTACTGAAAGAGGCGAAGACGCCCGAGGAAAAGCTGCCGATTCTCCGAGAGATGCTGCGCGTCATCCCTAAACACAAGGGAACAGACAAGATGCAGGCGGATCTCAAGCGCCGCATCTCGAAATTTCAGGAAGCCGCGGACCAGAGAGGGAAGGCCGGAGGACGGGTTGATCCCTTTCATGTGCCCACCGAAGGGGTGGGGCAGGTCGTGCTGGCCGGCCCTCCCAACAGCGGGAAATCCTCTATCCTCGATATTCTAACGAGCGCCAAGCCGGCGATCGCCGATTTTCCCTTCACCACGGTCCTGCCCCAGCCGGGAATGGTTCCTTTTGAGGATATCCAAATCCAACTGGTTGATGCACCGCCGCTGGCGAGGGAATCGCTTCCTCCGGGGATCTTTAATCTCTACCGCACCGCCGATCTCATCGTCATCGCTGTTGATCTGACGGATGACGATCCCGTGGCGCAGGCGCGGGAGATTATCAATCTTTTGGATGAGCGGCTGATCACACTGGTCGATCACCGCCAAGAAACGCTGGATCCGAGCCGCGACGCACGGGTGCACCGCCGGGCGATGATCTTCGGGTGCAAGGCGGATGAGCCGGGTACGGATGAAAAAGCCAAGGCGCTGGCTGAATCGATGCAGCCGATTGAGGTGATTAAGTTTTCCTGTCTCGATGATGACGTCGTCGAAACAATTCCCGGCAAGTTTTACAAAGCGCTGAGGATGATCCGGATTCATACGAAAAAACCGGGTTATAAATTCATAAAATCCGCGCCCTATATTCTTCCCGCCGGATCCACCATCATGGATGCGGCGAAGGAGATTCACAAAGACTTCGCCGAGCAACTAAAAGAAGCCCGCGTGTGGGGTTCAGCCAAACATGACGGGCAGGCCGTCATGCGGGATCACATTCTGGCCGACAAGGATATCGTGGAGTTTCATGTCTAAAGCCCTACCGGCCGCCAAATCTTTGCCGCCGCTCGGCGCCCACATGTCGATCGCCGGCGGATTGTCAAATGCCATAGCGGATGGCGCGCGATACCGGTGTGATGCGATTCAGATCTTCACCAAGAGCAGCAATCAATGGGCCGCGAAACCCTTGACCCCCGAGGAGGTGGAACGGTTCCTGGAGGCCTCGGCCAAGCTCCGCAGGAAATTGGGGCGCCTCGAACTGGCCGCGCATGATTCGTACCTCATCAATCTCGCCTCTCCGGAACCGCCCCTGCTCAAGCGGTCCCGCGCAGCCTTCCTGGTCGAAGTGGAGCGTTGCGAAACGCTGGATATTCCCCGTCTTGTCTTTCACCCCGGCGCGCACAGGGGGATGGGGGAGGAACATGGGATTCGCAACATCGTGCAGAGCCTCGATGAAGTGCTCGCGAGGGCGCCCGGCGGCCGGACAACGATTCTTTTAGAGACAACGGCGGGGATGGGGTCGAGTATCGGATGGCGCTTTGAGCACCTCGCCCGGATTATAGAAAATGTAAAAGAGAACCACCGCCTCGGCGTCTGTTTCGACACCTGCCATGTGCTGTCCGCCGGCTACGATTATCGTGATGAAGAAGGGTACGCGAAGGTCATGGGGGAATTCGACCGCCTGATCGGCATCGAGCGCCTGCGGCTCTTTCATCTCAACGATTCAAAGCAAGAGTTCAACAGCCATCTCGATCGCCATGAGCATATCGGCAAGGGATTCGTCGGCAGCAAAGCCTTTGCAAGAATTCTCAGAGACCCCCGGTTTCGCGACATACCGATGGTGCTGGAGACACCGAAAGATGATGAGATGGACCGGAGGAACTTGGCTCTTTTGCGGCGGCTCGGCCGGGCCGCTCGATGACCGCCGGAAGGGCTAACTGCCCCGTTCTTCGCTGAGCAGGGCCCGATTGTAGGCGCTGATCACTTCCGACCGCCGGACCATACCCACCAGACGGCCGTCGTGATCCGGATCAACGACCGGAATCTCCGCCATATCCCACTTGCCGAATTTCTTCATGGCATCGTTGAGATTTTCACCGGGTGTGATCGTCACCGGATCCACCGTCGCGACATCCTGCGCGATGATGAGCAGTCGTGTGTGCTCACCCCAGCTTTCGCGGAGAACCTCCCGCAGATCGGTAAGAGAGATGACTCCGGTGAGCCGTTCGCTCTTGTCGACCACGGGATAGACGGAGCCGCGCGCCTGCGTCACCCTGTCCAGAACCTCGGTCAGCGGCATGGTCGAGGGGATCAACGCACGCGGCGGTTCCATGACTTCATGAACTTTAACAGAGGTTAGGACATTCACCTCCCGCCCCTGACGGATGTTGATACCGCGGCGCGAAAGTTTAAGTGTATAAATCGACTCCTTAAAGATCCGGCTCGAAATGAAAGTGCTGATCGCCGCGGCGATCATGAGGGGCAGGATGATGCGGTAGTCGTTTGTCATCTCAAAGATGATGAGGATCGCGGTGATGGGGGCGTGTGTCGCGCCCGCCACCAAGGTCGCCATCCCAACGAGGGCATAGGCGCCCGGATGCGCCGTCACCGCCGGCCAGAGGGTGTGGGCGCCGACGCCGAAGGCGCCGCCGACCATCGCTCCGATGAAGAGCGACGGTGCGAAAACCCCGCCCGAGTTTCCTGATCCTAATGTTAAAGAGGTTGCCAGGATTTTCATAAAGGGAAGGAGCAGAAGCAGTGTCCAGGGAAGCCGGCCCATCAGGGCGTCGGAGATGCCGTGGTATCCATCCGCCAAAATCTGCGGAAAGGCGATCGCGAGAAGACCTAATCCGAGAGCGCCGAGGGCCGGACGGAAATAGAACGGGATTTTCTTCAATCCGTCGAAGAAGTCTTCAACCAGGTAAAGCACGCGGGTGTAAAAGACCGACATCGCTCCGCCCACGACACCGAGCAGAATATAAAGCGGGATCTCATAGGCGCTGACGAGTTCATACGGTGGAACTTGGAAGGCCGACTTACCGGCCATGAAGAATCCGGTGGTGACCGATGCAAGGACGGAAGAGAGAACCACCGGTGTCAGGCTCTCGATGGCGAAGTCGCCCAAAATGATCTCGACGCTGAACATCACCCCGGCGATGGGGGCGTTGAAGACCGCCGAAATGCCGCCCGCGGCTCCGCAGGCGACCAGAACCCGCATCCGCCGGTTGCTCATCTTTGAAAATTGTCCGACGGCGCTGCCGATGGCCGATCCGATTTGTACAATCGGCCCTTCCCGTCCCGCCGAACCGCCGCTTCCGATGCAGAGCGCCGAGGCGATAATCTTGGCGACAGCCACACGCCGGCGGATTCTGCCGCCCTCCAGGGCGACCGCCGCCATGACCTCGGGCACCCCGTGGCCCTTGGCCTCGCTCGAGAAGAAATGAATGATCGGCCCGACGACGAGCGCCGCCAGAACGAGGCCGATGGTGGGGGGCAGCCATCCAATCGATCCGGAGAGGGCCTGTGAGATCGGGGTGAGAATCGCCTCGACCTCTGTGATCATCAATCGGAAGAGAACGGCCCCCAAGCCGGTTGCGATCCCGATGACGAGACTCAGGATCAGAATCAGGGTGTTGGGGGAGAGGACCGGTCGCCGAAGGAATCCCACGATTCCTGTCGGGAGGGTGAGTTTTAGTTTATCGGTTTGATGAAAATCCATTATTTTTCGTCACTTTGGGTTAGATTGAGCCGGTCAGACTGAAACCTAGTCCCGCAGGATGCCGTGCGTCAAGGTGCTCCCGCCTTGGATTGATTGAAGAATTGATATTTCCTTCCTTCCATTTCATGAGAAACTTCTGAACGGGTCGATTCACACGCCACGACCATTTGAATGGGGGAGACATAGGGATGGGACACATCCCGGGGTCCAGTATCGGATTCAACCAGCTGCTCTATATCGGTCTCGTGATCCTGATGGGAACGATCGGCGGGAAGCTTGCCCGCAAGATCCATGTGCCCCAGGTTACGGGATATCTCCTCATGGGACTTGTGATCGGACCATCCGGCCTCAATATCCTTACGCGGGATGGTCTCGCCGGCGTCCGTTTGGTCAATGATATCGCCCTCGGCCTCATTCTCTTTGCCATCGGCGGTGTCGTTCATCTCAGCAAGTTCAGGCTGATCGGCCGGAAGCTGCTCTTTCTCACCTTGGCCGAGAGCGCCGGCGCCTTCCTGCTGGTCTCCATCGCGACCCTGATTCTCGGCGGATCCCTGCCCCTCGCCATATTGCTGGGCGTCATCGCGGTGGCGACGGCCCCCGCCGCAACCCTGCTCGTCATTCGGGAATATAACAGCCGGGGCCCGGTCACCGATTACCTTCTCGCGATCGTCGCCTTGAACAATCTGATCTGCATTATTCTTTTCAGCCTGGCCTTCGCCGGTGTTCATATTTCCCAGGGAATGCCGCTGCTGCCCGCTCTGCTGAATCCGGTCAAGGAGATCGTCGGCGCCGTCGTTATCGGCGGATTGGTGGGCGCCGGGCTCTCCTACTGGGAAAACCATATCGACGATCTCCCTGAAATGCTGATGGCGATCATCGGCGGTGTGCTCGTCTCGACCGGAGCGGCCATCACCATCGGGATCTCGCCCCTTCTACCGGCGATGATTGCCGGCGCGGTGACCGCGAATTTTTCCCAAATGCACCGGCTGGTCTATATTGAGCTCCGCCAGGCCGAACAACCTTTCTATATCGCCTTCTTTGTCTTATCGGGCGCAGCCTTGCACATTGAGTATTTGCCCCAACTCGGCCTGCTGGGTGTCGCCTACCTGATTTTCAGAGTTGTCGGTAAATACCTTGGGATCTATCTCGCCGCAAAGCCGCTGGGAGCGCCCCAGCAAGTACGATCATGCGTCGGATTGGCGTTGGTTCCACAGGCCGGTGTCGCGATAGGATTGGCGCGGGCGACGGTCCAGGCCTATCCTGAATTCGGAATGGTCGTTCAACAGATTATTCTCGCGACGGTCATTATATATGAGAGTATCGGACCTCTTATGACCCGCTGGGCCATCTTCCATGCGGGCGAAGTGCAAAAAGAGGTGAAGAGTTGAGCCCGTCCCGCAAAAGACAACCGGCCGGCGCGCCGAAGCCCGGCAAACCCAGGGCCTCGTCATCGGGTTCATCCGGCGAACCGGGCGGGAGTGAGAACTCTTCGTCCGAGAGGTTTGTCCTTTACGGTTGTACAATTTTAATCCTGCTCCCCTGGATTGCCCGATTCCTTCCTCATAACCTTGTCTGGGGTGTCCACCATCTTTCCTTTGCTCCGCTCTGGTTTCAATCCCTCTGGACCGCCGCGGCCCTTCTATTGCTCTGGTTCTTTTCACGATCCCGCTCAATCCCCTCTATCGAAGAACGCGCCGGGGTTTTTCTCGCGGAGCATGGGCTCGCTCCCGGTCTTCTCATCATCGCGGGCACGCTGATTTTCTGGTTCTTCCGGGTCAGAACCTATTTCTTGGGTGACGGATATCTTATCGGCGAATTGGTGGATCGCGGCGTTCCCTTCCGGACCTACGATTTTCTGGATTACTATCTTCACGGCGCCCTGTGGCGTCTGATTGGAATGAGCAAGCCGGTCAGCGCTTTTACAATCTATGCCATGACGAGTGTTGTGGCGGGGATCTGTTATCTTTTGGCGGCGCGCTGGGTCAGTGTGAAACTGGTCCGCGGCGGCACCGGGCGGATTCTTCTCTTTGCCCTGCTGGTTTTTGCCGGGCCGCTGGAAATGTTCTTCGGATATGTGGAGTCCTACTCCTTTCAGACGGTCTTCATCCTGCTCTATCTCGGCGCCGCCATTTTGAGCTTGCGCGGTGCGTTGCCGGCATGGAGAGCCGGGTTGCTCTTCGGCCTCGCGGTGACCTTTCATACAACGACCATTTTTCTCCTGCCGACGCTGCTCCTGCTCGCCCTGACGCCGGACAAAGGCGAAAGGAGGGGGGCGCGTTTGTTAAAGGTTCTGGGGCCGCCCGCAGCCGTGGTCCTTGCCGGAATCGCTATTCTACTCCTCTCGGGATATGAGCGGTTTCACTTTGAATTTGATGTTCTCAACAGCGATAACACCAAATCGCTGCTCGTTCCATTGAGCGGTCCCTACGGCCTTTTCTCGATGTATCATCTCAAGGATTTGATGAACCTTGCGCTGCTCCTCACGCCGGTCCCTTGCCTCTTAATACTTTCGATCCTTTTCAGAAAGCCGCGGCTCCTTTGGATGGGGCCTGAGCGGCGGTTTCTCGCGGTCGGAGGGGTCACCATCCTGCTGCTTATCTTTCTGATTGACAGCAAATTGGGCGGCGCCCGGGATTGGGATCTCTTTGCGGCGCAGGCCTCCCTCTTCACGCTGCTCGCCTTTCTTGCCTGGGGATCATGGCTGCGGGAGCGAGGCGCGACGCTCAACAGAAAAGCGTCCCTCCTGATCGTAACGGCGATCTTTGTCGCGGCGCCCTGGTACTGGGTTCATGCCGAGGCGGACCGGTCAATCGAGCATTTCAGATCCGTCCTTGCTGATTTTCCTTCTTTTCCCAAAGCGTATGCCCATGAAGAGATCGCCAAATACTTCCGCAATAAAGAAGACATGCAGGAGTCGATTCGGGAATATCGCACCTGTGTCGAAACGTATCCCGGAAATCCCCGTTTCCGGGTGCTGCTGGCCGGAGCGCTGACGGCGGAGGGGTTGTATGAGGAGGCAGCCCGGGAGTGCGAGATCGCCCTTGAACAGCGTCCGGACTATGCCGTCGCCCTGCGGATGATGGTCAATATCTTTCAGTTCCAGAAGCGGTACGCCGACGTCCTGCCGGTCATGAAACGCCTGACCGACATAGAGGGAAGGGATCCGAGTCTCTGGCTGAGTTATGGCGTCTCCGCCCGCAAGGCGGGTGATCTGGAAACGGCGGAACGGGCCCTGCGGCGGGGCCTGGAGCTGCAAAATGATCCAAAGACCGAACTGGAACTCGCCGTTGTTCTAGGGTTGGCTCACAAGTGGGAGCCGTCGATCTCTATCTTAAGACGGCTGATGACCATTCCGGAGATGACCGATCGGGTGAAACTCGGGCTTGGCTCGACACTTCTGGTTCAATCACAACTCGATGCGACGCTGACGCCCGCCGCCCAAGTGGGACTCCTCACCGAGGCGTATGACCTCTTAAACTCGTATGTCGCTAGTAATCCACAAGATGTGACCGCCAGGGGGACACTCGAGCAGGTGGTGAAGCTGATGGAGGGAAGCCCCTCGTTTCCTTGAAAATCGCCGGTGAATCAATCGAAGAAGAGGAGTGTCCCCTTTGGAATACCGGCCGGGGATGCGCACTCTCGCCACTGGAACGTTTATCGCCGAGGTGCTAATCTTTTACGACAATGGCTTTTGACAAACTCAAGAGGAAAGAAGGCATGACGGATCTCGAAAAAGGCCGCCACATCCTTGTTTGTGTGGCCTGGCCCTATGCCAATGCGGCCCTGCACCTCGGTCATATGGCCGGATGTTACTTGCCGGCCGATATCTTCGCCCGCTACCACAGGCTGGTCGGGAGCGACATGATCATGGTGTCGGGCAGCGACATGCATGGGACGCCGATCGCGCTTGCCGCTGAGGCTGAGGGCGTGGCGCCGGCCGTCATTGCCGAGAGAAACCACGGCATCAATACGAAAGCTTTGCTGGATCTGGATATTAAATTTGATCTTTTTACCAGCACGGCGACCGAAAATCACCGTCAAGTTGTACAAGAACTTTTTCTCAATTTGTACAACAAGGGATATGTGATACCGAAAACGCAGAAAAATCCCTATTGCGTTTCTTGCTCCCGGTTCCTCGCGGATCGTTTTGTGGAAGGGGAATGCCCCCACTGCGGTGACAGTGGGGCCCGGGGGGATCAATGCGACCATTGCGGCAAGACGCTCGATCCGCAGGAACTCATTAATCCGCGCTGCAAGCAATCCGGCGATACTCCCGAGTTCCGTGAGACGGAGCATCTCTTCCTTCGCTTGAGCGCCTTTGAAAAAGAGCTCCTGGAGTGGATCGAACCCAAGTCGCATTGGCGTCCCAATGTCATCAACTTCACGCGGAATTGGCTTAAGGAGGGACTCAACGACCGGGCGATCACCCGCGATCTTGAGTACGGCATTCCCATTCCTCTTGATGGATTTGAGGGAAAGAGGATTTATGTCTGGTTCGAGGCGGTGATTGGGTATCTTTCTGCATCGAAAGAATGGGCGCAGCGTTCCGGCGATCCGGACGCTTGGAAACGGTGGTGGCAGAATCCCGAGGCCCGCTCCTTCTATTTTTTGGGGAAGGACAATATCCCTTTCCACACGATAATTTGGCCAAGCATGCTGATGGCCCACGGCGGCCTGAATCTGCCCTATGATGTTCCGGCGAATGAGTACCTTCAGCTGGGCGGCGCAAAGTTCTCTAAATCATCCGGGTTGGGTGTTTGGGTCTCGGATGTGGCGGATAAATTCCAGTCTGATTCGATTCGCTACTATCTCACGAATAATATGCCGGAGACCCGCGATTCCTCGTGGGAGTGGAAGGAGTTCATTGAGCGCGTGAACAATGAGTTGGTGGGGATTTTCGGCAATCTCTGCCACCGTTCGCTCACCTTCACGCGCAAACGTTTCGGTACTATTCCACCGCTGGGTGATTTGGATGGCGACGATCTTGAAATGCTCGGCCGTATCGAAGCGACCGGCCGGGAAATATCCGCCGAGCTGGAAACGTGCAACTTCCGCCGCGCCCTGCGGGCGCTGATGAATTTGGCGCAGTCAGGCAACCAGTACTTTGACAAAAAAGCCCCATGGGCTTTGGTTAAGACCGATAAAGACGCCTGCGGCTCGGCGCTGCATGTCTGTCTGAAGTTGTTGCAGGCCCTGGCCGTCTACTGCGCGCCTTTTACGCCGAAGGCGTCGGAGCGGCTCTGGGGCTATCTCGGGAATACCGGACCGCTCTCCTGGGAGGGGGCATTGCAGCGGCTGGAAACCGGCCGCGAGCTGGCGGAACCGGCGATTCTCTTTGAAAAGGTCGAATTGGAGGGGGAGCAAGAGGATTCGACTAAATAAGCATTGTGTCATCAACTGGGGAGGGATGCATCATGAGTGTGAAAGTCTCATTTGCCATTATTGTTTTTGCTATCCTTTGCGTCATTTCGGCGGCACCTGTGCGCGCTGTCGATTACCTCATCACCGGTTTCGACGATAAATATTTGGGTGCCCCGATAGGCACCGGCGGCCCCGAGGTGGGCGAGCCGGTCTCGGTGAGTACGAGTATCACGGCGACCGTTCAAGTGAGTCCGATGCCGACGCCGAGTCTCAGGATCCAGGACATTGATGATTATTATGCGGGCTGGGCTCGCTTCGAATTTCTCGGGGATGTCGAAATCGGCTCAGGGATCGTTGTCATGACAGCCGATTTTTGGTTTCCGGCCTACGAACAGTTTTATATGAATGTCCGTGAGAATGGGACATCGGCGCACATATTCACGAATCTCGCTTTCGGCGAGGATGGGAATGTCCGGTGCAGCGATGCGAACAGCAACAATGGTATCATAGGGACCTATGATACGGGCCGGCATTTCCCCGTCGTCATTTTCTACAATATGGACGCCGGCATTTATTCTATTTGGCTTGACGGCATCCTGGCTATTGGCGCTGAGGATCACGGCGTCACGGGATCCGGCGTCGGCGCCGTCCTGATCGGCTGCAGCAACGATGCCGATTATGACGGCATTTTTTATCTGGACGACCTCTATGTCGGTGATTGGCTGCCGCCGGAGATCTATCTGAGAGCGAACTTCAACAACAAAGCCAACAACACATACATAGGTTTCGGCGGCCCCGAGTTCGGCGAGCCGGTTGGTATCACCCCATTCTTTGATTCGGGTATTGTACGTTATAGCCCGATGCCGACGCCGAGCTTGGAACTCGAGGACAAGGACCCATCCGCCGCCCGCAGTATCCAGTTCGAGTTTTTCGATGATGCCGAGATTGACACAGGTCTCCTATTCCTTGCCGCGCATTTCTGGTTTGAAAGCCTCGATAATTATTTTATATATATTCGCGAGAATGGGGGGGCGTCACAGACTTTCACGAATATCTCGTTTGGCGATGACGGGATGATTCAATGCTATGACGTCGGCGGGGTTGCCGCTAATTTCGGGCCCTATGAGCCGGGCAGGGTCTATCCGCTGTTGCTGGCCTATGATATGGATGCGGGTACCTATGACGTTTTCTTTGACGACGAGTTGATTGTTGAGGACGAACCGCATAATATCACCGGCTACGGCATTGGAGGTATGTATTTCGGAATCGGTCATGATCCCGATACGACCGGGGTCTTCTATGTCGACAATATCTATGCCGGCGCGGCCCCTCCGCCGGATATGGCGGCCTGCTGCGAGAACCTGAATTGTATCCGGTTGCTACCCATGGATTGTGTCTTTAGAGGCGGCGAAGCCCATCCGGAATGGCCGACCTGTGTTCCCAACTACTGCAATCCGGCGGGGATCGGCGACGTTGTTTTGGAATCCGGCACGCGTCTCATGCCGGCGATTCCCAATCCCTTCACCGGCTCAACATTGTTAAACTATCGCCTTGAGCGGCCGGGCCGGGTGCAAATCGATATATATGACGCCGCGGGGCGTTTCATCCGGAGCTTGCTCAATATTGAGGCTGCCCAGGGCGCCGGTTCGGTGGAATGGGACGGCCGCACTCATAGCGGAAGGCCCGCGGGCTCGGGTGTCTACTTCGGCCGTATGCGCACAGGGGGGGAGACGGTTTCGCAGCGGATGATTATTTTGGAATAGCTGCGTGGTGGGAGAGGAGACGACAGCGCTCCGTTTATCTCGCGCGGGACGTAACCCCTAATATTATAGATAGATACAAGGGATAAACTCGCGGCGCCCATTTTTCACATACTACAAGGTATTTGTAGTACAAAGGCCTTGTACCGCAGCTTGCCATTCTCTGGGGGCGTCGCCGGGTCGGAAAGACCTTTCTTCTCTCCCCGTACTCCGCGACACCCCATCTGCTAAAAGTAAGCGAATGTTGAAGACGTTGTGGAACGATCCGGCGCTCTTGCTCAAGGTGCCATTGACATGTACATTTCCGTCGAAATAGCCGGCGTAATTTGTCGCGCCGTTGCTGGCCGTGCCGTAGACGCCGTAATTGCCCCCCATGCCGGCGGCGTCGCCGTAAACACCATAGTTCAAGCCGTCACCGCTGGTGACCCGCCCACGGACACCGTAGACATAGCCGTACAATCCGGCCGCCTCACCGTCGACGGCGAAGTAACTAAGGGTGTTGGCCGCATTGGCTTCGACATACCCGTAGACGCCTGTGTAGCCGCCTTCGAAGCTTCCGCCGTAAGCCCCTGTGCTGAGGCCCTTGATGGCGGTCGTGGCTCCGACCAATGTGTTCGAGATTTCGAAGGCCGAACCGTTATAGGAGGTCGATCCCGAGTAGGGCAATTCGAACTCGGTGCCGGTCGGCGCCGGCTCCCAATGGGCGAAGCCGTTGAGGTCCGACGTGAGCACATAGCCGTCCTGGGCGTCGGTCGGGATCTGCATAAAGTTGGTCACCAGTGTCGCGCCGACATAGGCGGCGCCTGGTGTATAGACGCCCCACGGCTGGGTATTGCCGCCGCGATAACCGAGTGCGCCCCAGGTGCTGCCGTCCGCGGTAGAACCAAGCACACCCGCGGTCCATGGGCTGTCAAGCGTTGCATAGCCGGCGACGCCGAAGGTGTAGGTATCGCCGTAAGTGTTTAATCCGAGGACGGCGTTATTGTTCTCCCCGTGCGCGAACCCGATCCCGGGATTGGAGGTGATGCGATGGCGGACGCCGTAGACGCCGGCCCGATCCATGGCGGTGTTGTCCGAGGCTTCGAGTTGTGCATAGAGGGCCGTCTCGTTCCCCTGCACATTCAACTTCGCCTCCGATTCGGAGCGGTCCCCTTTCTCTTCTTCACCCTCCGATTTTGCCGGAGGTGTTGTGCCGACGGCCACCTGGCCGTCGATAGGGTAGATGTCGTCGCCGTCGATGACCCAATCTTCATCTTCGGCGGTGTCGGCATTGAGAGCGCGGATGGCATAGGGGACAGCCGTCAACTGAACCCGCGGCTCCATGACCAGATCCCCGCCGACCTGCAGCTCCAGCCAATAAGTTTCGTCGAAGGGCAGGCCGATTGAGTTGACCTCTCCCAGAATGACGTCGAAGAGACCATCCGCGGTCGTTACCGTCTGGGTCTCCTGCCAGAGATAGGATCCGCCCGTGGCCACATCGTAAAGTTTGAAACGGATCAGATAATCGTCATCCGGCACCGGATTGCCGGAATTGTCGGTTAAACGCCTTGATAGCTGAAAGTCGCCGGCACTTGAGCTCCCACAACGGAAGCCAAGAGCACGACAATGACATCAAAATGATACTCAGTCTCATAATCCCCCTCCCTCATCGACAGTCCCCGCTGCGCCGGCGGCCTATACGTGCAGCGCCTTGGAACCCTGCTCGGGGTCGTTCGAACGACCCGGTTTTCATCTCCTGGTGCGGCGCCGGTTGGATGCCCGCGCCCGGCCCTTTGGATGGCCCGGGAATTCCCCGGGGGGCCTTTAAGGGTACAGACGAGGAAAGAATCAAAAGCGAACAGGAAAGTTGACCGCGTGTGCCTTCTATTAATTTCGTTCGTATTGTAGGGCTGGCGATGATGGATTCCCTACATAGCTACAATCAATGCTCTCTTTCCTTCTACGCACCATATTCTCCGTTCCAACGGTGACCTTCCGGGATTGGAGAAGGATTGTCCTGTTCTGAGGCTGGTGGAGGCTCCCGAAAACGGGAGAGTGAAATCAGAGCCGATGGTCGGCGGAATCCATCACCGGTATTTTCGACAGGCTGCTTAGGTTTGGGGCAGGCTGCAGGCAATCACCAAGTACACGGGAATTCGTCTGCCCTGGCTTGGCCAAGATGGCCTGATGTCGTTTCTTCTTTCACCTGTACTGCACATTTTGCTATCATAAAGCCGGTTTAGGCATAGGCCAAGCCGGAACCGAGCTACTGATCTGAGATTGGACGAGAGTCAGAGAAGGGAAAAGGGAGCCGCCATGAATTCCCAAAACATTATCCTGTTATTTGCTTTTGTGATTATCATCCATTTACGTCCCGCAGCAGCGACAACACTTCACGTTCCGGATGAATATTCGACGATTCAAGCCGCGGTGGTTGCAGCTTCGGCGACGGGGGATGTAATTGAGGTCTCTGGCGGAACCTACGATGAAGCTGTCAGCATCTATGGAAAACAACTCGATATCGTGGGTGTGGATGGAATGCAGTCCACTACAGTGACCCGCATCATCTGGGGAAATCCGGCGGAGGATCCTTATTGCGGCGGATCATTGACTGGATTCAACATCGCGGCATCACTGGCAGCGGAGCAGTTAAAGCAGGAATTCCGTCTCAGGGCCAGCCAGGTCCAGAACTCCGTCTTGATATCGGCAGCTGGACCTTATGCCGGCGGGGATGAAAATTCTATACACGTCGAATCCTGTCATTTCCTCGGTGATGTAACTATTGACCAGTATAATTATTATGAAGCGGCTACTGTAGACAGTTGCACATTTGAAAACGCGAGTCTGCATGGCGGTAGTGAATTGGGATTTGACGTAAGCTCTTGTACATTTCATAATGGAGGGATCGTTGTCGCCGGTGAGGTAGTGAGTATAGAGGGTAACGTTGTCGTCGGAAGTGTGGGAATATACATTCATATCGACTCCCTCGGGGGCGTAATTGCCGGGAATGTAGTCGATGGTGGCGGTATCGAGGCGGTGGGTTGGGCGGATCTGTTTGTGAGCGACAACGTGGTTAAGGAATGTATAGTCGGTATTAATACGACCGATGCGACCTATTTCCCCGTTGTGAATAATAATGATGTTTCGCATTGTGATACAGGAATCACCTGTAGTGATGAATCCATAGTCACAAACAATCTCGTGTGGTCCTGCATCGATGGGATTATTCTCGATGGATGGTTTGTTGAGTTGCGCGGGAACACCGTGGTGGATTGTAGTGGTGATGGAGTCCGATGGAGCAGCTCTTCTGAAAGAATTACAGAGATCAGTTGCAATATTATCGTTGGCAACGGATCAGGCGTCACTGTCACAGCCGGAGCCGATATAGACCTTCTTTCATGCAACGATGTCTGGAATAATCTTGGGGGTAATTGGTTCGGTATCATCAACCCCACCGGCGTAGACGGCAATATATCTGTTGATCCTCTCTTCTGTGGGCCGCATCTAGCTGACTATACGTTAGGCGCTGCTTCTCCATGTTTGCCGGGAAATCATCCTGATGGCGCACCATGCGGACTCATCGGCAAGTTGGGACAGGGCTGCGATGACCCGGCTGATGTTCCGGAAGGGGATGCCGAGGGAATGCAGTCATGGATCAGGTTGAGCAAGTCCACTCCCAATCCCACAATGGGCTGTGTGAAGTACTCAGTTAATCTAAGGGATTCAGGTCCAGTACGAATAAATGTTTATGATGTGAATGGCCGAATCGTGGATACGCTCATCCAACATTGGCTCTCTGCGGGATCCCACGAATTTTCCTGGGATCCGCGCTCGAATAATGACCGCGAACTCAACTCTGGTGTCTACTATCTTCGAATGGAAGCCGGTCGGCAAAGGGCAACGCGCAAAATTGTTTTGATCAACAATTGAAATAATAACGCACGCGTTACACCCGGACCCCAGGCGAGCCCTCTTCGAGCTCGATTGGTAGAGACCTGTAAAATGAGGGGTGGACACGAACGAAAGGCATCTACGGCGAGTGCTTAAGCAGTAATTTTACTATTACCACGTCTCTCGAACGCATCCCGGATTGGAGAAGGATTGTCCTGTTCTGAGGCCGGTGGAGGCTCCCGAAAAGGGGAGTGTGAAATCAGAGCCGATGGCCGGCGGACTCCATCACCGGTATTTTCGACTCAGATGCTATTACTAGAAGGGATTGGATGGGATCCGCTTGAATGACACTTGGCTGAGGTCGTTGGGGTGATCCAGTGGCCAGGCGGCCGACGACTGAAGACTATCTCCTTATCGCTTCACTTGAACGGTAAGATCTGCTATTATATAGCCGGCTTAGCAAAGGACAATTCCCTGAGGGCCGTCTATTTTTTATTAATTGAACAAAGCAATTGAAAGCGAGGTCGGAAATGATCCGCAAACAAACTATTCTGTTTACCGTCGCCATCCTTATCCTAGGAGCCCTTCCCGCCCTCGCGGGCTGGTCCTCTGATCCGGCCGTCAACCTCGCGATCGCCGACGGAGCGGGCGATCAGGTCGTTCCGAAGGTCGCCGTTACGAGCGACGGCGGCTGCTATGTAAGCTGGTACGACGCCCCCGCCGGCTACAACGTCCGATTGCAGAAACTCGACGCGTCCGGCAATGAAGTTTGGTCGCATAACGGCATCCTGGTCAGCGCCCATCCGCAGAACACCTGGATCACCGACTGGGATCTGATCGCCGATTCCTCGGGGAATGCGGTGATCGTCTTCAACGACATCCGCGCCGGCGGCGACTGGGACATCTACGCCTACAAGGTCGCTCCCGACGGAACGATGCTCTGGGGCGCTGATGGCATCGCTATCTCCGACAACGCCGACTTCGAGGCCTCACCCAAGGTGACCGAGGCCAGCGACGGCGATTTTGTGATCGTCTGGCAGCGTGATCCCGATGCGGGCGACGGGCAAATCTACATGCAGCGGCTGGCTCCGGACGGAACGCTGCGCCTCACCGCCGGGGGCATCCCCGTGGCGGGAGAGACGGGCAAGACGCCGGGTTTCTGCGTGATCTGTCCCGGCGACGCCGGCTCGGTCATCGTTGGATGGATCCAAGACATGAGCACCTACTACAGCAATCGCTACTACCGCGCCGAGAAGTTCGACGCTTCGGGGGCCTCGCTCTGGGGTGCGCCGGTGGATGTCTACAACGAGACGGCCCTGCCGCTCGGCTATGTCCCGATCATTCAAAGCGACGGGGCCGGCGGCGCCGCGCTGTTGTGGCACAGCTATTTCAACGGCTATTACAATTCGCACCTTCAGCACCTGGACGCGGCGGGAAGCGAGGTCTTCCCCCACAACGGCCTGACGGTTTCGACCATGGCCGGCATGTATCATATCGATCCGACCCTCGCCCAGTGCGGCGGCGATTTTCTCGTCTTTTGGAGCGAGGAACCCACGACGCAGTCGATGTGGGGCGTCTACGGACAGCGCTTCGCGCCGGACGGCACCCGTCTTTGGGGCAACAGCGGTCACGTTTTCCTGCCCATGGACGGACTCGAGAAGAACTTCCACCGGGCCCTGTCGATGCCTGACGGCGCCGCGGTCTACTGGATCGAGGTCCCCGGGGGGTACGGCAGCGACATCATTCGGGGATTCCGCTCGGACATGGACGGCAACATGGTCTGGGCCGGAAGCGTCATCGATGTGGCGTCAACGCCGAGCGGCAAGGGGCGCCTGCCCGTGGCTCTCGGTCCCGCCGGCAAATCCTACCTGATCTGGGAGGACAGTCGCGCGGGCTCCATCGATGTCTACGGGCAGACAGTGAACATGGATGGCTCGTTAGGCATTACCAGTGGTGTGGTGGAGATCCCCAGCACGCGTCTGGCACTGGGACAGAACTTCCCCAATCCCTTCAACCCGAGGACGACGATCCGCTTTCAAATTGAGGCGGATTCTCCGGTCAACCTGGTCATCTATGATCTGGCGGGCCGCCGCGTTCGGGCCATGTACAATGGGGAACTTCTCAACGCCGGTGAGCACCTTGCGACCTGGAACGGCCGGGATGATGCCGGGGACTCCGTCGTCGGCGGCGTCTATTTCTATGCGCTTGAGACGGTATGGGGAAGCCAAACCCGGAAGATGATTCTGCTGAAATAGCGCGACGAGCGCCCGGCCGCCACGCCGGGCGCGTCTTTCATCGCTGTTAACGTTAAACGGCCGCGGCGGAATTCCTCGTCGCGGCCGCTCACAGTTCCAGCGTCCCGGATCCTCGATGGGACACCTTAAAAACATTTTAGTACCCAAAGTGATCTTTTCTTGGTAAAGAATTAGGTGGATAAGGGGTGGTGACGAGCCGCAGTGGATGAGTTCCTCGGTTGTCATAATCCGTTTGATTTATTTCTCTAAGTTATTATAATTCAATTTCTTCCACGGTTTGGGGAGGGCATGCTGGATGAAACGAATACTAGTGACGGGCTCCGTCGGGCAGATCGGATCCGAGCTGACCATGACGTTGCGCGAGATTTACGGGACCGACAACGTCATCGCGGGGGTCAACAGAACGCAGCCCGAGGGCGATTTGAAGGAATCGGGACCCTTTGAGACGGTGAACTGCGCCGAATTCAAGCAGGTTGATGAGGTCGTACGGAAGTACAAAGTTGATACGATCATCCACCTTGCCGCAATCCTATCGGCGGTCGCCGAGGCGAAGCCCAACCTCGCGTGGAGCGTCAACATCAACGGGCTCTACAACGTTCTCGAGGTCGCGCGCGAACACAAATGCGCGGTCTTCACGCCGAGTTCGATCGGCGCCTTCGGGCCGACGACGCCGCTGGACAACACGCCGCAGGATACGATCCAGCGACCCAATACGATGTACGGCGTCACAAAGGTCGCCGGTGAGCTGCTTTGCGATTATTACTACAAGCGATTCGGTGTCGATACCAGGGGTGTGCGCTACCCCGGTATCATATCGAATGTCACACTCCCGGGCGGCGGAACAACTGATTACGCCGTCGAGATCTTTTACGAGGCGATCAAGAATAAGAAGTATACCTGCTATATCAAGGCGGGCACCTTCCTTGACATGATGTACATGCCGGACGCGATCAAGGCGGCGATCGACCTCATGGAGGCGGACGCCGGCAGGCTGAAGCACCGCAACGCCTTCAACGTGACGGCTATGAGCTTCGATCCGGAGATCATTGCAAAAGAGATCAAAAAGCACATACCGGAATTTAAGTGGGACTACAAAGTGGATCCCGTACGCCAGGCGATCGCGGAGACATGGCCCAACAACATGAACGACTCCGCCGCGCGCGAGGAGTGGGGTTGGAAGCCCGAGTACGAGCTTCCCGAGATGGCGGCGGACATGATAGAGAAGCTTTCGGTGAAGCTTAAAAAAAAGAGTTAAGGAGGGATTATGGGACTGCAACGCGTTGAGAAAGCCCTGGGCGGGGAGCTTGATGAACTCTTTAGCAAGGGGACGGCGAAAGGTAAAGAGGCGATATTCACGGGCGTCATAAAGCCAACAGGCAAGAAAGGTCCCCGGTACCTGCTCAAGGGACAAGGCACAAAGGAATTCCTGCGCATGAACTCGAATTCCTATCTCGGCATGTCGCTGGAGGATAAAGTGATCACCGCCGAAGAGCATGCTTCCCGGGAATTCGGAGTCGGTCCGGGCGCCGTGCGCTTTATCAACGGCACCTTCAAGGCCCACCGCGATCTCGAGAAGAAGCTGGCGGAGTTCCACGGGCGCGAGGACGCGATGATCTACAGCGCCGCCTACGCCACCATGATAGGCGTCTTCGCCGCGATGACCTCGAAGGAAACGACAATCATCAGCGATGAGCTGAATCACAACTGCATCATCAATGCGATCCGTCTCTCCAGGCCCTTCGAAAAGAAGCTCTATAAGCACAACAACATGGAGCAGCTCGAGCAGTCCATCAAAGAATCGATAGGCTCAGGCGCGAAGCGGATCCTCATCGTAACCGACGGTATCTTCAGCATGCGGGGCGACTACGCGCCGCTCGACACGATCAACGCCTTCGCGAAAAAGTATGACAAAGAATTCCCCGAGGGCGTCGTCGTGATGGTTGACGATTCGCACGGTGTCGGCGCTTACGGCGAGACAGGCCGCGGCACGGAAGAGTACACGAAGGCTGGTAAGGTGGACGTTCTAATAGGAACACTCGGTAAGGCCTTTGGGGTCAACGGCGGCTACGTCGTATCGAGCGAGACGGTGACCCGCTACCTCCGCGAGAAGGCGATCACCTACATCTACTCGAATCCGATCACCGTCGGCGAAGCGGCCGCGACGCTCGAGGTCCTCAAGATCCTCGACAGCAACGCGGGTCGCGAGCGGCTGAAGCACCTGAGTAAGCTTACGAAGAAATTCGAGGACGGTCTCAAGAGCATGGACTACGAGATCATCGAGAGCGCGCACCCGATCGTTCCGCTGATGGTCCGTGACACGCAGAAGACGACCGACATCGTGATGTTCCTCAAGGAAAACGGCGTTCTCGGGACAGGCCTCAATTTCCCCGTCGTTCCGCAAGGAGACCAGACGATCCGTTTTCAGGTGAATGGTAACCATACAGAATACGATATCGAGGTCGTGCTCTCAGTGCTGGCCGATTACAAGAAGAAGCACTGAGAATCCAAACGACTCTTTGAGATCCTTGAACGCATGCAAAGGCGGCCCGGAAACGGGTCGCCTTTGTGTACGGAAGGCAGAGTCGTTTAGAGTTCTATTGTCATCCTACAAATATCCCTCTCTTTTGTACCACTCGGCTGTCAGCCTTAATCCTTCCTCGATTCCGACCTTGGGATGATAACCCAGCTCCCGTTTGGCCTTATCAATGTTGAAGGCCCGGTTCTGACGGTACCAATCCACACGGCGGGGGAAGATGGGCGGGCTTATGCGGAAGGGCTTGTAGAGTATCTCAAAGATATGGCCGGCAATGATGAGAGGAATAATGGGATAATATTTAACTTTTACTTCAATCCCCATTGAATCCCCGGCTTTCCGGACAAGGTCCTTTATTTCGAGGTACTTTTCATCGGCGATGAGGTAGGCCTGTCCATCTCCCCTTCCTTCTTTCATAGCCAGCATAAAGGCATCAATTAAATTATCAATATAGAGAGGATGGTAATAGGTCCTGCCATCGCCAAACATGGGGAATCGTCCCCCGGCCACCCTTTTAAAGATCATGTAAAACCGTTCCGGATCCCCCGGTCCGTAAATCGCCGCCGGCCTGAGGATGACGGTCTTCAGGCCCTTTTTAAAATAGTCATTGACCAAGGGCTCGGCCTCGAATTTTGTGGCCTGATAGTAATCCGCAGGGTGGATGGGGGCATCTTCCCCGCCCGGAGGATTATCGATGTTTCCGTGGACACCGCAAGTGCTGCAATAAATAAATTTTTTGACCCCCTGTCTAAAGGCGGCCTCTAGAACAATTGAAGTGCCCCCTACATTCACTTCATGATAATAGCTGTTGGGGACGTTTAATTCGCGAAAGGCCGCCGCCAGATGGTGGACCACATCCACACCCTGGATGCTTTTCTCGACAGCCGCCGGATCGGTCACGCTGCCGATCATAACTTCCGCGCCCCATTTCTTGAGTTCATCGGTTCTAAGCCCCTCTTTATAATCCAAGGCGACCACCTGGTGTCCCTCTTCCAGAAGCCGTTTGACCAGGGCTTTACCTGTGAAGCCTGTTCCTCCGGTCACTAGGATCCGCATGGCTGTTCTCCCTTCTCCACCACACTTCCGTATCGCGTGCGATGCATCATTTGTCCCTACCCGCTTTATCATTAACCGCGAATCTTGGCTTCCAAACGATCATAAAACGCCGAGAGTTTTTTGCGGTAGGCTTCAAGACAATACTCGTCCTGAACCCTCTTTTTAGCTGCTTGGGAAAGCCTTGCCCGCAAGGCGCCATCTTCCATCAAGGCGGCCATTCCTTGGGCCATGGATTCCGGTGTCGGGGAAACCAAATAGGCGATTTCATCATCCAGGACCTGGGTGTGGGTCGGAAGACGGGTGGCCAAGACCGGTTTCCCGGAATCCAGATAGGAATATATTTTCATGGGGGTATTGTTGCCTTGAAGGCGGGGAGAGACCAGAATCCGGGCCTGATTGAACCAAGACGCCAATTCCGATAGGGGCTTCGGCCCGAGGAAGGCCACCTCTTCTCCCATCCCCATA
Source organism: Candidatus Eisenbacteria bacterium (assembly GCA_018831195.1). NCBI lineage: Bacteria > Candidatus Eiseniibacteriota > Candidatus Eiseniibacteriota bacterium. The sequence goes on from JAHJDP010000042.1 coordinate 83,101, forward strand.
TCCTTCACCCGTTTTTGGTATGCAGCCATTTCGGATGCATGGCCACCGATGATGACGAGCTTGGCCTTTCCCATTTTGGGCAGGGCTTTTTGAAAACCTTCAATCAACAAATCGATTCCCTGGTATTTTTCGAGATTACCGACGTACATCATTACCGGTTCCTGAAACAGTCTTGGGGCGGGAGGATCCTCCTGCCACTCCTGATCTGGAAGGAGGGAAATATCCTCCAAGCGGCAGACCAGGTGCGATGGGTCGCAGGCTAAGACTTCCTCTTCCAAGGCCTTGCAGACCGCCAGGGCCCCGGCGCTCTCCTTAATCGCGGTTCTTTCACAATAGTGCATGCACGGTTTCAGAGGTTTTAATAAGGGGTATTTTTCTACAATTTGCTGGGACATGGAGGAGTCCAGGTCATAGACAAAGGGAATTCGAAAAATCTTTTTCAAAATCAGGGCTATAAAGACCGACTCTTCCACGGCATGAATGACATCAAAGTGTTTTTTCCTGATCAAATCGATGGCCTTAAACAATAATATCGGATCATAAACCAATTTCTTCCATGAGGGACCGGGTTTGACGTCTCGAATACCCGGCAATGCCGGGATCCTTGAGATAGATCCATTCGGAATCGGTACCGCCTCCCCTTCCGGATAGGTCAGGATGTGGAGGTGGTGCCCTTCGCCGGCCAGGACTTCGGCGACCAGTTTGATGGCGATGGGCGTTCCCCGTCCTTGGAAGAAGGGGCAAGGGGCCAACAATAAAATCTTCATCATGATGATTCCGGAGTGACCCTGAGAATGACGGGGGACCCCAGGAGCCCGGTCAATCCAAGTTGCCGGCAGACCGATTCCATCCGCCGCGACCCGGGTCCGCTATTCAAGGCTCGATGCAGGGCCATGGGTATAAAAAATTCCGGCCGGAAAAGGGGATGGCCGAAATGATGGGTTGAAAATTCCGTGAGGAGCTCCGCGCGGCTGAAACAGGTAAAGGGCCTGGTATTTTTTTCAACGGCCTTCTTAGCCCGGAACAACATCCTGGAAAAAAGATTGATACTCCGGATATCGGGGTAATCCACAATCACCGCCTCGGCGGCCAGGCGGCAGCATTCGGCAATGAGGCCCGGCCAGGATTCCAGGTGGGGCAATAAGCGGAATGAAAGAACCACATCGAAACTTTTATTTTCCATGGGGAGGGAGAGGAGATCTCCAACCTTGAAATCATAGGAGCCGTCAGGCAGCAGACGGCTGAGACGCATCTGACAGGCCGGACGGCTGCCGGCCACAGCGACTTGATAACCGGCCTGCACCAGAGGCAGGGCCAATTGTCCATGTCCACCGCCGATATCCAGGATCCTGGCGCCGGGCCAGGGGGTCAATAACTCGAGGGTGATTTGGGTCTGAAGGTCCAGAAAATATTTCCCCACCTCTCCGGAAAAGCGCCGGGCATACTCTTCCGATGACGTCTCCACGTCGGCCCATTCAACGCCATTCTGTGAGGACTCCCGGTTCATCTCTTCAATCTCTCCCCCTGCGAATATTGTCCCAACAACTCCCAGGACATCCCCCCTCGCTGGGCTTGCAGTTATAGGGGTCGGCCACGGCAACCCCGCGCATGAATCTCTTTCATTCTACGCGTCCTATTCGCGAGCTTGAAGTCACACGGAGGGTTCATTGAGAAGATTACGCCGTAAGCGATAAACGATCACCTTCATCACAATTCCGCGCTGCCCGCCCCGCCTCGATCCTCCACCACCGGCTGATTCTTGATCCCCAGCGCCGACTTGCACGGGTGTCGGTTCGTGTGAACGATGGGGCCCTGTCCTGTCCAGCTCCGCCCGGCTCCAATTCATTGCAGCCCAAAACGATACAGCCTCACTCCAGTCCTTTAATTACATTTAAATCACTGCTATCATCCACCTGCGGCTGTATGGACTGGCTTCATGCCAAATGGGGAGAGCAGGTCAAGGATGAACACCGCATGGAAAACCGTCCGTATTTTTATAAGCAGCACATTCCTTGACATGCAAGCGGAGCGTGACCATCTCGTCCGCTTTGTTTTTCCGCGTTTGCGCGAGAACTTACTACCGCACCGCATTCACCTTGTGGATGTGGACCTGCGCTGGGGGGTCATAAGTGGTCAAGATGCCCTGGAGGTATGCCGCGAAATCATCGACGAATGCCATCCGAGATTTCTTTGTATACTTGGCGGCCGTTACGGGTGGACACCACCGGAGAAGGATCGATCCATCACTGCCGATGAGGTACATTTCGGCGTTCTTGATCGTACATTGAAGGACCGTGGCTTCGCCTACTTCTACTTCCGCGATGAAGCCGCCACTTCTGCAATGGTGGAAAGGTCCTCCGGTGAGTTCCGTGAACCACAAGACAGCATCAACCAGAAGAAACTCATTGAACTCAAGCAAAAGATTGTTGATGCGGGTCTGGATCCATTTGTCTACCACCCACATTGGGACAACATTAGCCGGCGGTTGGTTGGCCTCGCGGATTTCGGCCACCGAGTTTACGATGACCTGCTGGCTGGCATGAAGTCCGACCCGGCCCTGCAAGATCGATTTAGACCAGACACTGCGATTCAGCTCGACGAGTTCGCCGAGGAAAATGCAGCAATGGAAGCGTTCGTGGAGGAGCATAGTGAGCAATTTGTTCTTGGTAGCCGCGAGTTGGAATTCAAGGAGTTGCTCGCCCACGCCAGCTCGATCGGCGGCAACAACTATGTCTGCCTCACCGGCGCACCCGGTAGCGGCAAGTCAGCCCTGCTCGCGAATCTGGGCCGGCACCCAACCCTAAGCCATCAACAATCAGCCATTTTCATCCAGCACTTCGTTGGTTCGAGTCCCGGCTCCAGTGATGTGCGCCGTACGATGCGCCGGTTCTGCCACGAACTGAAGATGGGCAGCCCCGAGATTACTGCCGACATCCCCGACGATCCCCAAAAACTCCGGATCGCCCTTCAGGAATTTTTGCGGCAGGCGTGCGCTAACAAGCGTGTCGTGATCTTGCTTGATGCCGTCAACCAGTTCGATCAGGCGCTGAATTTCGCCCAGCTGTCCTGGTTGCCTGAGGATCTACCGTCCAACGCCCGCATCATCCTCTCAGCGTTTAGTGGTCCAGCGCTGGATGATCTTCGCCGTCGCATAAAGCCACGGGAGATCGAGTTGAATCCGCTCACGACAGCCGATGGCGAGGCGATCATTGAACAATTCCTCAAGCGCTACCGAAAGGAGTTGGAACCGGATCAACGCAATGCGTTGTTGAATAAGGCCGACGCCGGCACACCACTCTTCCTGCGGGCCGCGCTAGAGGAACTTCGCACGCTTGGCACTCACAAGGAAATCACCGGCCGCATCGCACAGCTACCGCCGACGACGCAGGAGCTCTTCGCGTGGATTTTTGAACGGCTGGAAAACGATGTTGGTTTTCGCGATGCTGCGGGACGGCAGGTGGGGCACGAACTGGTATCCCGCTTCGCCGCAATACTTGGCGCCAGCCTCCACGGATTAAGCCCATCCGAGCTTGCTGACCTGCTGGATGCGGGTGATCCGCAGGGGAACGTCGCGACTCTTCTGCACCTTCTGCGTCCATACCTAATGCGCCGCGGCGAACTGCTTGACTTTTACCATGGCCAACTTAAGAGCGCGGCTGAGGAACGTGCTCTCGGTGATAAAGCCGAGCGTCGCAAAGTTCACAAGGTTATAGCAGACTACTTCGAAAAACGGTGGTCCTCTCCTTCGGCACATCATGCCCTTCAAGAACTCCCTTATCAGTTAACCAAGGCGGAGGATTGGGCCGGCGTTGAGAGAGTGCTTTGCAATCTACAGTTTATTGAGATGAAATGTGCCTCTGGGATGGGACACGACCTTTTGGAAGACTACAAGTTTGCCCGGCTTTCATCATCGGCGGCTTCTGCCTGCCTTCACCATTTGGCTTTTTTTCATGACTTGTTTCAGTCAGAGTTGCACGTTCTCTCTAATCGTCCTGAGTATGTGTTTCAGCAATTCAATGATCGTCTTCAATGGTTCCAGCAGCAGGATTCAGTCATCGACAATATAATATGCAGAGCCGAACGGCAGCAGAGGACCAGGCAAAATCGCTGGATTAGGAACGAATTTCAAAGGTCGGGAGCACAGATGACTCTGGTGGGGCATGAAGCCCGAGTTACGAGTTGTGCCGGCCTGCCTGAGGGGCAACTCCTTGCTTCAGGCGACGCGGCTGGGAGGTTGCGTCTCTGGAGCACCGCCGATGGCGATTGCAGGGCAGTCGTCGATACAGGCGGTCCCATCAGAAAGCTCCTGGTTTGTGGCGGAAAGGCCATTGTTGTTCTCAACGAAAACGGACTAATTCTGGTTTGCCCATTGAATGTAGAAACCGGTCAATTGTCAGGAGAGTTGACGGATGACATTGCGGTGAACATTTCAGCCAATCCCGGTGGGTCTGTATTAATTGCATACAAATCCGGCCGACTTGGAACTGTGGTCGATACGGGTTTTGATCTTCGTGATGTGCAGTGCGACGGACTGCCTGGCCAGACTGCCGCCATTTCATTTGCACCCTCCCGTGAATATCAAGAATCTCCCATTTATCTCATTGCGCATGGTCAGTCTATTGTTTTGCTGCATCGAGGGAACGAGTGTGCAAAATACAATTCTGAAGAGAATATTCGCATGTTGCAGGTGTCGCCAGATGGCAAGTGGCTTGCTGCAGATACGCCGAATAACATTTTTTGCTTTAAGTTATCTGAATCATTAATAGAAGGCGAGTTGAAACCATCAACAGTAATCAGCCGAAAGAGTGGAATCAATTTTTTGTCAGAAGTGATGTGGATTTCCCACGAGCGCCTACTTTGGATTCGCCGACAACCACACATTTATAACGCAATGACAGGTCTGTGCGATGTGACTCTTCGACAGTTCTTTTTGGGGGATGCACAATGCGGCTGCCCGGTTGGCAGTGAGACGGTGGCTATCGGACGCGAGAATGGAAATATTGAATTGTGGAGATTGTCGAAGCCCGGACCCTCAAAAATTTATAGAACTGAGAGCAGTCCGGTAGTCGCGTGCTTTCCGGGGACGTCCCAACATGAGATCACTTCGGTGTTGAAGGATGGGCGAATCGTTCAGCAGGGGGAAAAGGGCGGGATAGAAATTGGGCAGATTCCTACGGCCCACGGGAGTCCTGTCTGTGCAGCCTTCGAGCCGATCACTCACTCAATTGTGGTTGGTACAGACCAAGGCCATGTGCTTTCTACGGGCGCCGAGTTGTCTCGACCCATAACGCAACTATATTCACATCGCCGGGAGATATTGAAAATAGAATTCAGTCCCGATTCTCGTTTATTGGCCACCTCAGCCAGAGACCGCGAAATTATCATTTCTCGGTGGGAGGAGAGGGAAATTCTGTCAATCCTGGCAAGGCATCGTCGCCGGGTGACGGGATTTGCTTGGCATCCGAACAGCCGTCAACTTTTCAGCACCTCGACCGATCGCACGATACGCGTCTGGGATGCCGTCAATGGCTCCGAATTGTTAACATGCAAGTCGGCGGACATGCTTTTGGATAGTTTGGCCATCGACCCTCTTGGACTTGAGCTCGTTTGCTGTGATTATAATAAAACAATAATGCGATTCGACGTTAAGAGAATCTGGGAATTCATTAACTTGCGAGGCCAGGGTTGCAGCCCGGGTCATGCGTTTGTCGGCAACTCCAAAGATGCATTTGCGTTTGCCGTAGGAGGGGAAATAGACATGCCATTGTCACCCAATTCTCCGCCTTGGACCGGTGATTCTCAGTGCGAATATATTGCTGCTGGAGTGCTCGCCTATGCCCAGGATTCAGAGCCGGTTGTTCTCTTGGATGTGAATGAAGATACAATAGTGGCTACATTCGATGATGGGGGATTGTTTGATACCGGAGAGATATTCACACCGAGATTCTATGTAGACAAAGGCAATGGTGTTGTCCTGCGCGGCACTAGTGAGGGACGAGCCTTTGTGTGGAATCTCCCTGATGAGTTCTCTAATCGTCGCTCATCTCTTCGGGGGTCTGTCAGGCCGTCGAAACCGGCAAACTGGGAGATTGGCCACGATGCCGGCACACTCATCACTCGCTGGGCTGACGGTACCGTCACCATATTGGAGACCAATCCTGGGGTTACAACGCGAACTTTCGCAGTAGACAGATACCGTTTGTCGGGCGCCGGGATCGCTATTTCCGGAAATAAAAGGTATCTTGTTGCGGCCCGATCTTTTAAACATAGGACCCTGCGCGAGGCGCTCTTTGTATGTGAACTTTCAGAGCGGCAATGCGAATTCGCGATTGAGGATCCGGTTCCAGAGTATGTTGGAGGTGCCAGACCGGGGATTATTCACTTGTGCGTGTCTCCACGCAATGGGGACTTTGTGATTGTTCAGGGAGATGGAACGTGCTCCTTGTGGTCGACTGAAACCCGGAGACAGCGTACATGCCTTGGCCGTCTGCCCTGCTCAACCGAGCTGACGGATGCAAAATCCTCCTTTTCAAAAAGTGGGCGGTTTCTCGCGATGGTGACATCTGAAGGCCAGTTGGCGCTTAGTGACACTGTGGACACCTCCCGTACGACAACGCATGTGATTTCTTACCGTGGCGATGAACGAGTGCATTCCGGGACCGAGTGGATTATGCAGACAAAAATACCCCTGGTCGAACCAGTCGGTATTTGGTTCACAAGGGATGAATCCGCGGTTTCTGTCATTTGCAAGGACGGGAAAGCTGTAACATTTGGAGTACAGTCAGGAGTACGAGGGAAGTTGTGGTCAACACGGCTCTCTGAAGTCCGCCATCTTTCCGATTATTATGAAGCTGAAGATATCCTCGTGGCGGGTGATGGTCGCGGACAGCTTGCAGCGATTCGACTATCGGAGCAGAGCAGCTCAATAATAACGGCGCCGGGAGTTTCCGCGATAAATGCGTGTTCGATCCTTGCAGCAGAACCACTTGCCATAGCAATTGCTTGCGATTCTGATCAAATCCAATTTCGAGGGTGGGAGGATTGGCGAGAGATTGGAACTTATTGGACTCAGAGTCCTGTCTCATCTCTCAAGTCTTTGCATAATGGGAAACGACTCGCCGCGATCGACCAGCAGGGGAATGTTCTCCTTCTCGTGCTTTGCGAATAACCATCCAACCTGGGGTGTTGCAGAGCACTGTCGGCTCACCGCACACCGATACGTCCGCCCAATTCTTAATCTCCGCTTGCGGCTTGAACGGGTGCCGGTTCGGATGCGCCGACAAACAGATTTTACTCTTCCGGCGTCAAATACAGTACCGCATCGCGATTTAACAATGTTTGCCCGGGCAGCGTCGTCCCCGTGGCGATATAATTGCGATCCGTCGTCGCGCCCCATCCTTCCAGCAGAAGCAGTAGCAATGCGACTACTCCAAGTATCCGCAGGAGCCGTGGAGCGGGGGCATCCGGAATACCGTGGAAGGCGCCGCGCCAAGCGATAATCCGGCTGATCAGCCAGACCAATGCCAGCGCGATGCAGGAGAACCAAAGGGGCAGCATCAGCACGCCCTGGCGGGCGTACCCGAAGTAGGCCCCCGTAACGACCAACCCGGCCAGTGTCAGGAGTAAGATACAATAAGCCCACCGGCGGGCGGGGACTCCAAGCTTTAACATAAGCGCCAGGCCGAGGACCGCCCATGGGATTTGCAGCCAAACCGCCGCGTATGAGTGCGGCACGAAGAGATCAACGGGCCGGCGGAGTCCTGTGAGGCCGCCGGGATAATCCCACTGGGTCCAACCCAGTTTCAACGCCTCGAAATAGAGACCCCACTTCCGGAGGAGCAGTTTTAGAAAATCCCCCGGATGATCTTTCATAAACTCAAATCCGATGGAATAACCATGCCGATAGAATCGAAGGTGCTCCGGATCCCGTAGATCGAGAGTTGTTAGATTATTATTCGACGGAAGCGCGGCCCGCGAGAATCCGCCATCGGCCTTGGGGTTATTGGCAAGGGCGAAATTGATTGGCCCATAGGTGGTCAGCGGTACAAAGGTGGGCAACGGCTCAGCCATGACCCGGCTGTTGCGGCGGTTGAAGTTTTCGAGGTTCGACCGGTTGCGCAGGGTCCATGGCGTCAGCGCCAACAGGAATCCCAGGGCGATCATCGCCCAGGGAAGCAGGGCTGGGCGCAGGGACCGGGGCTTCCCATCCGGTTTCCATCCATACGCCCCCGCGACGCCGACCCCCCAAAGGATGAGAGCGACAAGGAGACCCTCAGCCCGGGTCAGCGTCATGAGACCCAGCAGCGCGCCGAGGAAGAAGCCTTCGACGAGGAGCCCGCGTCTTCTCCCATCCGTCTTGAAATTCTTGATTGTATAAGCGGCGGCAAGGGGATGCGGGAAGCGCCGGCTCCACCAGAGCAGCGAGGCCAGCATCAGGGTCAAATAAAAGGCTTCGCTCACGGCGGAGATGCCGATGATATACAAGCCGAAATTGTATAAGCACAAGCCCGCCGTCACAAGCGCGACTGTCCGGCCGAGATAGGGTTTAACAATAAGGTAGATCAATCCGACAGGTAGGCTTCCGAAAACCGCCATGATACATTTAACAGCGATGTAGGGCACGCTCGAATCCGGAGCCCCCGCCCCCACAATCGAATGTATAAATGCAAGAAGATGAGGGAATGCCGGGGGGTGAAAGGGGATGCCGGCGTCATAAAGGGAGCCGGAGAGGATCGCTCGAGCATGATCGTAAAAAGTTTCCGCGTCCCCTTCATAAAAGATGGTGAAGGGCCAGGCCCGGTCCCGGTTGGAGAGCATGAAGGCCAGGCGGTGCAGCCAGGCCAGCGCTGTAAGTCCAAGGAACCACAAGAGATCGGGGCGGTGGGTTCGCGGCTTGTCCCGTGGCGTTCTTCTTTTCAAGACGGGCCTCCTTCTATCCCGTAAGGTACGTTATGGCGGCCGATCACCCAAGAGAAAGGACCGGCGGATGAGCACGCAAAAACAGCGGATGACGGCATTGTACTTCGACGGGACCCAGCTTCATCTCGAGAAGGTGCCGATCCCCACACCGGCGCCGGGGGAGGTTTTGCTGAAGGTGAGCCTGGCCGGCGTCTGCGCCACCGATCTCGAAATCACCCGGGGGTATATGGATTTCACCGGTGTCCTGGGGCATGAGTTTGTCGGCCGGGTGGTGAAAACGGGAAAGCCATTGCTGGGCGGCGAGGATGACGTTTTCCGAAAAGGGCAGCGGGTTGCGGGAGAGATCAACCTGCCATGCCACCGCTGTCCGATGTGCCGGAAGGGTTTTCCGAACCACTGCTATAAAAGAACAGTCCTGGGAATTGCCGGGAAAGACGGCGTCTTCGCCCGCTATGTCACCTTGCCCGCCACCAACCTCTATCCGATCCCCCCTTCGGTTCCGGATGAGAAGGCAGTCTTCACCGAGCCTTTGGCCGCGGCGCTGAGAATTCTTGAGCAGGTGGTGATTGAACCCTCGACGCGCGTTCTGGTTGTCGGCGACGGCCGTCTCGGGATTCTCAACGCGATGGTCCTATCACGGATGTCGCGGCATGTGACGCTGGTCGGCCGGCATCCAAACAAGATGGCTCTCATCGAGCCGTATGGCGTAAAGACGATGCCGGTTTCCAAGGCGGGAAAGCTGAGGCGATCGTTCGCTGTCACGGTTGATGCGTCGGGTGATCCCAAGGGCTGGGAGTTCGCTTTAACAAAACTGCAGCCACGCGGCGTGCTGGTAGTGAAGACCACGACGCACCAAAGCCGGATATGGAACCCCGCGCCATTGGTGATCGATGAAATTATCGTCGTGGGATCCCGCTGCGGACCCTTTGATGATGCGCTGGAGTGGCTGGAAGATGAGTTGATCGATCCGACGCCGCTCATTACCGAGCGCTATACATTGGCGGAGGGGCTCAAAGCGATGGATCACGCCGCACGGCCGGATGCCCTAAAGATCTTAATCAAGCCTTGATAATAGCGGGCTCTGCGCTTGGACTGTATAACTCCAGTCGATAGGCGAAGGTGCGGCTTCTTGATACAAATCTCGGCGTTCGCAACGCGGCTTACTTGTTATCCTCCTTGGAGCTCCTGGAACCGCTGTTAAATCACGGGTGTATAGAACCGTCCACTTTGAAAGACAAAAGCTTAACGAAACAGGAGCCGCACAATAGGAGGAGTCCCATGTCACACGTACTGATTCACCACAAGGTCGCCAAATATGAAAGCTGGAAGAAAGTGTTTGATTCCCATGCGGAATTTCGGAGATCCAGTGGTGAGAAATCTTATCAGATATTCCGCTCCCATGAAGATCCCAACAGCATCACCCTGCTATTCGAATGGGAGAGTTCCGCCTCCGCCAAAAAGTTTCAAGGATCGGATAATCTCAAAGCGGCGATGAAGGAGGCGGGTGTTGTCGGGCCGCCGGAGATCCAGTACCTCGACGCGGTGACACATGGAGCCCACAAATCGGTGAAGGTCATTTAGTCGGCGTTGCTCACCCATCCGGCTCCAGAATGGCCTCCTGAGCCGGATGTGGAGGGGCCTGAAGAACCTATGGCGGCGAACCGCCGGTAATGAATAAAGCGGAACCTGCTGACATATCACTTGTTATTGGCCTATACTAAGTCGGTCATGGCAGACGGCAGGGAGGTATTCCGTGTTTTTCTTCGATCCGCTTTATTTGATGATCATCGGGCCCACGATTCTGCTCTCTATCTGGGCCCAAGCCAAAGTCTCATCGACCTTTAAAAAATACTCCAAGATCGCATCCACGCGCGGCTTGACCGGCGCCGATACGGCGAAGGCGATTCTCCGCTCCTTCGGCATCCAAGATGTCACGGTGGAACGGAACCAAGGCTTTCTCTCGGATCACTATGATCCCATCCGCAAGAGCCTTCGTCTTTCCCCCAATGTGTACGATAGTCCCTCTCTGGCCGCCATTGGTGTGGCCGCGCATGAGGTGGGACACGCGATTCAGCATGCCGAAGGGTATTTCCCGCTGAAAATCCGCAGCGCCATGGTCCCGGTCACAAAGATCGGCTCTCAGTTTTCATGGCCGCTGCTCATCATCGGGATGATTTTTCAATCGCTCGCCTTGGTGAAAATCGGCATCATTTTCTTTTCAGCCGTCGTACTTTTTCAAATCGTGACCCTCCCCGTGGAATTCGATGCCAGCCGTCGCGCGGTGGGAATCATCGAGCGGGAAGGGATCCTAACCTCGAACGAGAATCGGGCGGCCAAGACTGTATTGAGTGCCGCGGCTTTGACTTACGTTGCCGCTGCCGCCGCCTCGATCGCCCAGCTCCTTTATTTTCTCCTTCGCTCGGGACTCCTGGGCGGGCGCAGGAGATGACGGGGCCAAGATGACCTTCATATTTTCACTCCTCCTTGTCATCGGTCTTGTGGTCCTGGTCCACGAACTGGGGCATTTCCTGGCCGCGAAAATTGTGGGTATCCGTGTTGAACGTTTCTCGCTGGGATTCCCGCCGAAGATTATCGGCAAACAGATCGGAGAGACCGAATACTGCCTCTCATGGATCCCCATCGGCGGCTATGTCAAGATGGCCGGCATGATTGATGAGGGGTCCAACGGTGACTCGACGCTGACCGGCGCTCCCTGGGAATTCATGTCCAAATCGGCGCCTGCGAAGATCCTGGCTCTCGCCGGCGGCGTGATCCTCAACTTCATCTTCGCCTATCTCCTGTTTACCGCCATCATCGCCTTCAGCCCGATCGGTGTTTCTAGTGAAGAGCCGGTGATTGCTGAGGTCCTCGAAGGATATCCCGCGGCGGCGGCGGGTCTCCAATCCGGCGACAGGGTTCTGGAGGTCAACGGATCGCCTATCTTCACTTGGACCGAGTTGGGCGATCGTCTTCGCAATGATCCGGGACGGGCCAATCACGTGGTTGTCAGTCGCAATAATGAGCGGATAGAGCTGGACCTCTTCATGAAGTCGGTGGATGGGGGCGAGGCGTTGATCGGTATCGCCCCGGTGATATACCTCAGGTCGCCGACGGTTCCGGAAATCATTACCGGCGGATGGGGGGCGACGGCGCGCTCCTTTGGTCTCATCGGCACCTCTCTTAAGCTCCTCGTCACGGGGAAGGCGTCGGTGAAAGACCTCTCCGGCCCCGTCGCGATCGCCAAGATGTCAGCGGAGGCGGCCAAGAGCGGGCTGGTCACCCTCATGGCCTTCATCGCCTTTATCAGCATCAATATCGGATGCATCAACTTGTTGCCGTTACCCGCGTTGGACGGCGGCCACATACTGGTGACGCTCTGGGAAGGGCTGACCCGGCGACCCCTTTCCACCAGGGTTCGGATCGGCATCCAGCAGGTCGGGCTTGTCATGATCCTGGCCCTCTCAATCTTTGCTCTCGTAAACGACATCACGAAATAGCCGGCATCCGCATCCTGTTAATCCTCCCAGCCTTGATGTACGATGATAAAGTTGGATTCGGACGGATGTAAAAACCCATAGGAGTGACCCGGATGACTTTTGTCCTCTCTCTCATTGTTGTCATCGGCCTTGTTGTTTTTGTGCATGAGCTGGGGCATTTCCTTGCCGCGAAAGCAGTCGGAATCCGTGTGGAGCGTTTCTCGATCGGCTTCCCCCCGAAGATTGTCGGAAAGAAATTTGGTGATACCGAATATTGTCTCTCCTGGATCCCGCTGGGCGGTTACGTCAAGATGTCAGGGATGATTGATGAGTCGATGGACGGTGAAACCGCCATCACCGGCGCACCCTGGGAGTTCCAATCCAAGCCGACCTGGGCGAAGACTCTGGCCATCACGGGCGGCGTTTTGATGAATTTTCTCTTCGCCTTTCTAATTTATACATTTGTCATCGGCGTCCGCGGTATCGGCGAAGCCGGTCCCTCGATTATCGGCGAAATACAACCCGGTTATCCGGCCGAAGCGGCCGGGCTCCAGGTTAAGGACGAGGTTGTTGAGATCGATGGCGCTCTCATTTCAACATGGGATGAGCTGGTTGAAAGCATCCATGCGAAGCCGGAGCGGAGTGTACAATTAAAGATCCGCCGGGGCGAGGAGATCTTCGATGTCGAGCTGACGCCGAAAAGAGGAACGATCCCGATCGGTGAGGACATGGTGGATGTGGGGCTTATCGGTGTCAGCCCCGATCTTATGTATCGATCCGCCTCGTTCGGCGAGGCGATCACGGCGGGATATCAGTCGACGATCGGCGCGTTCCGTCTCGTTTTTCTATCGATCCGCCTTCTCGTCTCAGGCCAGGCCTCGGTGCGGGATCTCTCGGGACCGATCGGCATCGCTAAAATGTCGGCGCAAGCGGCGAAGAGCGGCATCTTAAGCCTCCTGGCCTTCGTCGCCTTCATCAGCATTAATATTGGATTCCTCAACATCCTGCCGATCCCCGCGCTGGACGGCGGACATCTGATTGTTGTGTTGTGGGAGGGGATCACCCGGAAAGTCATTTCTACAAAGGTGAAGTTGATCATTCAACAAGTCGGGGTCGTCATCATCCTGGCGTTGATGGTTCTGATTATCGTTAACGACCTAACGAAGTAACAGCGGCGGCGCACCCGCCGCGGATCGGGTTTTCGCCCTGGAGTGTTGGTATGGACTTGAGCCTCCCCCCCAGGATCCCGCTGGCCCAGCTACCCACACCGGTTACACCATTGACCCGCCTCAGCGACGAACTGGGCGGGCCTTTGATAAGTATGAAGCGGGATGATCTTACCGGATGTGAACTTTCGGGAAACAAAGTTCGCAAGCTCGAATATCTTCTAGCCGAGGCGCAGGCCGGGAGCGCGTCCGTCGTGATAACCTGCGGCGGCGTGCAATCGAATCATGCGAGGGCGACGGCTATCGCGGCCCGTAAGCTCGGTATCAATGCTTCTCTCGTTTTGAGGGGGGACCCGCCTGAGGATATCGACGGGAATCTTCTTCTAAGCTGTCTGGCCGGCGCCCGGATTCAATATGTCGGATTCAGAGAGTGGAATCATCATAAACGGATCATGGTTGATGCAGCCAGGAAACTTGAGGATGAAGGGGAGAGGCCCTATATCATTCCCCTGGGTGGCAGCAACGCCCTCGGCTCCTGGGGCTATATCTCAATGCTATCCGAGCTGGTCGATGAACGGGGAAAGATCCCCTACAGCCATCTCTTCTGCGCAGCCGGATCAGGGGGGACACTGGCTGGATTGTTGCTGGGCCGCCTGATTTTAAATCTCGACATCGAGATTCTCGCCGTCAATGTTTGTAATAACCCTGCATATTTTCAAGCCCAGGTTGACGGCATTGTTGATGAATTCAACAAGCGGCATAAAACAAAAATTAGAATAGATCATAGGAGTTATACAATTTTGGAGGGATATGTCGGGCCCGGATATGCGATTCCTTATGATGAAGAAATAGGGGTGATTCGCAGAATCGCCCTGTCCGAAGGGATATTCTTGGATCCCGTCTATACGGGGAAGGCTTTTTACGGATTGATGGACCAGCTTTCCAAGAATTGTTTTACTTCAAAGGATCATCTTTTGTTTATTCACACCGGCGGCCTCTTTGGGCTCTTTCCGCAAAGAGGGGCGTTGGGAAAACTGTCCGCCTAGCGAGGCTGGATCGGATCAGAAGGAATCGGTCAGGTGAAGTACCTCATGCTTGCCGTACTTTGGGTTCTCTGGTGTGCCCTGCATAGCGGGATGATTTCGCCGGCGGTCACGGGGTTTCTGCGGGAGCGACTTGGATCCCAATACCGGTACTATCGTTGTGTTTTCAACTCGATCGCCTTGCTCACTTTGGCCTATGTTGTTTTATATGAGAATTCCGTCGGCGGCCCCGTTCTCTTTCGTTGGAGCGGGCGGTTTGTAGTTCTTCAAATATTCCTCTTAATCATCGTGAGTTTTCTCTTCGTCGCCGGGGCCCGAAACTACGACATGAGGCATTTTTTGGGTCTGCGTCAGATGACTTCAGATTCTTCTTACAGCGCCCTGACCGCATCGGGGAGACTCAAATCTTCCGGCATTCTTGCCGCGACCCGGCATCCCTGGTATCTTGCCGCGATGATCTTTATTTGGGTGGATTACTTGACCTTGGACCTGTCCCGATTGATCGCCAATATTATTTTGACCGGGTATCTTTTTGTCGGGACAATTCTCGAGGAGCGGAAATTAATCCTAGAGTATGGTGAGGATTACCGGCAGTATCAAAGGGATGTCTCGATGCTTTTCCCCCTTAAGTATGTCAGGGCGAAACTTCAAGTGTAAAAAACATATAGAATAGGAGCTATAACAATGGCTAAAGCTTCGGCGCGGCATATCCTAGTGAGTACACCTGAGGAGTGTGAGAATATTAAGAGAGAGATCGAAAACGGATCCGATTTCGCTGATATGGCAAGGGCGCATTCCTCCTGCCCATCCGGCCGGGAAGGTGGGGATCTTGGTGAATTCTCGCCGGGGCAGATGGTGCCCGAGTTCGACCAGGTTGTCTTTAATGAAGAGGTCGGTGTTGTTCACGGCCCCATCAAGACCCAGTTCGGGTATCACCTCGTTGAGATCACCAGCCGCACCTAACCACGTTTGAGATGTGGACTTCCTGCTCGGGAGGATATTCAGGTGAATCACCAATTCATGATGGATCGGATGGAGTCCAATGCGGACGTCATCAAACATCTCGTTCACGGAGTCCCAGCCGCGCAAGCCGCATGGAAGCCCGCGCCGGATAAATGGTCGCTTCTCGAGGTCATGGTTCATCTTCTGGATGAAGAGCGGGAAGATTTCCGGGTCCGGGTTGATATTCTATTGAACAGACCCGGCGACCCCTGGCCCCCCATCAATCCGACGGGATGGGTCACCGAACGGGAGTATGCCAAGAGGGATTTAGAGGTGTCTTTACTGGAGTTTCTTGAGGAACGCTCGCATTCGGTGGCTTGGTTGCGCAGCTTGCCGTCACCGGCCTGGGATAACTTTGATAAACATCCGATAGCCGGGAAGATAACCGCGGGAGATATCTTTTCATCCTGGGTGGCTCATGATTTCCTGCATATCCGCCAATTGACGCGACTCCACTTTAACTATCTTCAAGATCAGGTCGATCCGCATTCCTTGGAGTATGCCGGCGATTGGTAGGAGGAGGGACTCAATGCAATTCATTGTTATTGCGTATGACGGCACCGATGATCAGGCGCTGGAGAGAAGACTGGCGTCGCGGGAGATCCATTTAGAGCAGGCGAAAGAGATGTTTAAGAGCGGTAAATGGCTCTATGCGGCGGGAATTTTGGATGATGGCGGTAAGATGGTCGGTTCCATGATTATTTGCGATTTTCCTTCCAGGGCCGAACTGCAGGAAGAGTGGCTCAATCATGAACCCTATGTGATCGGTGATGTTTGGGATCGGATCGAGATCAACAGGGCCCAGGTGCCTCCCTTTCTTATGAAATAAGGCTCCTTGAGGCGGCTGGTCAACTCTGCGAATGCCGGGTCCTCTGAGGTGAATGAGCTTCCATGTCGAATCCATCTTTTACAGGGCGGCTGAAAAGCTGCGAGGGATGTCCGCGCCTTTGCGGAGTGAATCGGCTTGAAGGTGAAATGGGGTTCTGCCGTGTCGGGGCCGACGTAAAGATCTCCTTTGCGGGACTGCATCATGGAGAGGAGCCGCCCATCTCGGGAAGCCGGGGCTCCGGCACGATATTCTTTGCCGGATGCAATCTGCGCTGTGTCTTCTGCCAAAACCACCAGATTAGCCAGGATTTTCATCAGACCTCCCTTAGAACCCTATCGATTGAAGCGCTGGCCGGCGAAATGCTCCGGTTGCAGGAGATGGGAGCGCACAATATAAACTTCGTTTCGCCGTCACATATGGTTTATCAGATGGCTGAAGCGATAGCCGAGGCGAAGAGCCGGAGTTTAACTATACCGGTGGTGTATAACTCCAACGGTTATGATTCCCTGCAGGCCCTCCGGCAGATCCGGGGTCTGGTGGATATCTTCCTTCCGGACATCAAATACTGCGATAATGAACTCGGACGCAAGTATTCGAACGTCGATAATTACGCCGATCATATTGGGGATGTCCTCCGTGAAATGCTGGATACGGCCGGACATCTGGAACTCGACTCTGAAGGTGTCGCTCTCAGGGGGGTGCTGGTCCGGCATCTCGTATTGCCCGGGCATCTGGAAAACAGCCGGAAGGCTCTTCGTACTTTAGCCGGTTTGTCGCCTGAAATCGCCGTCAGCATCATGTCGCAATACTCACCTCAATACCGAGCGCACCGCTATCCTGAGATCAACCGGCCATTGAGAAAAGATGAATATGATGCTATCACGGATTATGCGCTGGAATTGCGTTTGGAGAACGCTTTCATACAAGAGCTTACAAGCCAATCTCACTATTTGCCCCATTTCGAGGACGACCGGCCTTTTGACTAGATAAAGAATGTCGGGGGGGATAGAAACGGACAGGCGCATAAGGGCATCAAGGATACATTGTATCAATTTGAATGAATTCCGTTATCGGCCGCGCACGGCATTTTTCCTTGATAAAATATCCTGAAAATCGGACCGTTCCCGCAGCGGCGTCAAGTCGGCATGCTGCTGCAAGCGATCAAAATTCGAGTACCCATTATCGATGGCGGCATTGAGCGCATGGATCGCTTCCGGGTACCGTCCCAGACGGGTCAGGACACAAGCCAGCTGAAAATGTACCTGGCCCTTCGGATCCGGCGCCAGTCGGGTTCCCCGCTCCAGAACCTCGCGCGCCGCCTCGGGATCTTCCATGCGAAGACAGACCGCGGCGTGATTTATAAATAGAATCTGAGAGAGATCTCCGCGACCTTCGGCTTCTTCATAGGCCTCTTTGGCGGAGTCCCATCGGCCCGCCATTTGCTCCACATCCCCCCTCAGCAGAGCCAGGAGAGATTCGGGGTAGCGGCCACGGGCCTTCGCGAGTAACCGGCGGGCGTCGTCGTATAACTCAAAACGAGCCGCCGACCGGATCTGCGACATAAATTCCTGCTCGAGGGGGGCACCCTGGCGAATTCCGTATGTGGCCAGATTGCGGGCTCGTGCGGCCCACCTGGACCACTGGTCCAGTTCCTGGGGAGACGGTTCTTGCGCCAGGCGTTCGAATTGTTCCGCCGCCGCTTCAAAACGACCCATCTTCACCAGTGCAAAGGCCTTTTTCCGGATGACTTTTGTGGCGACCGATTGATCGGCTGCCGCTTCATCATAAGCTATGAGGGCCTCCTCGTACCGTTCCAGCTGAACGAGTGCATCGGCAATACCCTCATTGGCCGTCGCATTGCCCGGTCTGATCTCCAAATGCTTTCTTAGCCAGACCAAGGCCTCTTTGGGGCGGTTTGCCTGCACAAGCGAGAGACCCATTCCCAATGTGGCGATGGGGCTGTCGGGGAAGGCCTTCAGCACAATTCCAAATTCCTCGATAGCCTCCGAATAGCGTTTCTCCTCCTCGTCCTTGCGGGCTTTTTCGAAATGCTCATGGTAGGTGATCATTTCCTTCGGGTCCGGCAGGGAATCTCCGAACGATGCCTGGTTGCTTCCGCCCGCCCAGATATAGCCAAGGCTTTTCAATTGTTCTTCAACCTCAGGATCGATGCTCTCTTCGTTTGGAACGGACAAATCAGCGCCGGTTTCCATCCGGTGGATGTATAACTGACGGGCCAGCCGCTTAACCATCTCCGGTTGTTCCGCGACGAGATTACACTTTTCGCCCGGATCGGCATTCAGATCATAGAGTTCGGGGTCAGGCGCTTCGATATATTTCCAATCGGGCGTGCGCCAGGCGTAGAGAGGGCTCCAGTTATAATTGTAAAAGGGGAAAAGTGTCTCTGCATAGAGTCCCTTGCGCTCAAAAGACTCCCCTTTGGAGATGAGGCCTTTTAGCGAGGCGCCATCCAGTGTTTCCGGGTCAGGGATGTTCAGGTAGTCGAGGAGCGTCGGCATGATATCGACAACTCCGACCAATTGATTCTCACGCCGGTGCATTCCGGATCCCGGCACCTTCCACATCATCGGGATATGGAGACATTCCTCATAGAGAAAGAAGCCATGCTCGGTTTCAACATGATCCTTGAGGCCTTCCCCGTGATCCCCAACGATGATGATATGTGAGCCTTCATAAAGATTCCTGCGGCGCAGGGCCTCGAAGAGGTCACCAATGCTGGCGTCCATTGATGAGATCTCCGCATCGTAGGCCGTGCCCAGGGTTTTGGATGCGAACGGCTCGGGCGGATGGTGGGGTGTGTGGGGATCAAAATAGTGGACCCAGAGGAAAAACGGCTGCTGCGCGGTTCCTTCTATCCAGCTGATAGCGTGCGCCGTTGTTTCTACGGCCGGCCGTTCCAGCCCCATCCTGTCATCATAAAGATCAAATCCCTGATTTAATCCGAATTGATTGTGCAGGACAAAAGCACTGATGAAGGCGGCCGTCGTATATTCGTTTTTCCCAAGGATTTCCGCCAATGTTGTGAACTGGGGCTTCAGCCGAAAGCTGCCGTTGTTGTGAACCCCATGGCGCGGAGGATTGAGCCCGGTCATGACTGAGGAATGCGCGGGGAGGGTCATGGGCACGGTCGTAACCGCGTTCTCGAAGAGGACCGCTTCGGATGCGAATTGATCAAGGATTGGTGTGGAAGCGGTGGTGGAGCCATAGCAGGCGAGATGATCCGCCCTCGTTGTATCTAAAGTTATAAGGATGATTCCACCCGGCTTCCGCGCGGCCGTGCATTGAATGGAGAGCAAAACAGCACAGGCGAGAAACAGCCCCAGAGCCCGCGTCCGATGGCCGGGTCTATCGCCGGTCATGGGCCGATCCTATGGAACGATCCGGCCATCGGGCGTCTCAATCTCAATGGCCGGAGGGCGGCGTGATCGGTGTCGCCTGCGGCGGAGGCGACATGGGTGTCGCCTTGGGTGTCGACGGCGCCGTCTCGATGAGATCTTCAAAGGTCTTCATCATGGTGGTAATCCGTCCTTTGCTGAGAAGGAAGATCGTGGGATTTCCCTCCTTTATGACATAGAACCGGCCTTTGTCTTCTTCCCGCCCGATCTTGAGGGTCTCCGTTCGCCCGTCCATCATCTCGAACCGCAGCATCTCCCGCGGGGGCGCCAGGCCGGCATCGGAGGGATTCAATTCTGTTTCGGGGAAGGCATCGCACTTTAACGTGGAGGCGGTCCTCAGCAGCGACTTCCAGACCGCATCTTTTACCGCCGCCGAATCAGGCTCAAGAATCGTCCAGATGTCATTGGCGCCTTTCACGATGAGAATAGAGTCACCCTCCTCCGGCAGGATCTCAACCCGCGACACCTCATCTTGCCCGAACTCGAAGATCGTCTTATCGCGGAATGTGCCCTGGGACAGGTCATAGGCTGTCCGAAGATACTTTGGAACGAGGAGAACGCGGTCGTCATCGTAGGGGCGCAGGTAGGTGCTCATGAAATCGGGCCCCTGCTTGCCAACGATAAAGTGAGCCAGTGTGGCGCCGTCGGCTGCTGTCATCTTGACCGTGGTGCCGAGGGAATCGCTGACCTCGAAGTCATCCTGTTTGTCTTTTTTGCGAGATACCAAATCCCGCGTATGAAGCTTTGAGACCGGTTCGATGATTCGTTCGGCCTTGCCGGCGTCCGCGGGATAGTTTCCTTCCGTGACCACCAACCATTTGCCCTCGTCATTCTTTGCGAGCTCCACACGCGTCTCGCCCTTTTCCAAGGCGATTCCGGCCACCGTCTCGATCTGAAAACCGGGATAGAGAGGACCCCCGGGATTGCGGCGCTTCTTCCGCGACTGCTCACTCACGGTGGCGATGATAATGAGGACGACGAGAACACCGGCTAGAATCAGCACGGTCCTGTTTCGACCTTGCATGGGTTTCTCCTACTTATACATTATCCAAAAGTTAATGCCCAATTTAATCCCAAGTTAACCCATAGTTACAAGTTGTCAGGCCGGATTACGCCCTTTGTCCGGCCGCACTTCGTAAATCCGCCTCCACTGCGGCGCGTCTCCGCCTTCGTGCGATCGTCCGGATCAGGCCGAGAACGATCACCAAGAGGGCGGGGCCAAGGGTCAGAACCACCTTGAGTGTTGTCTTAACGCCATCTGAAATCTCCTTCAACGGCCGATCGGTGGCGCCGCGGGAACGGATACCGATGAGTTCCGGACCCAGTGTCAGCCAATCAACGGCGTTGTTGAAGAAAACGGCGTTTTCAGGGAACTGTCCCAGGAAGCTGTCCTGAAGGAAGAATGAATTCCCCAGCACAATGATCTGGGTTTCGGCGCTCTCTTTGATTTTTGTCGCCTCGGCCAAGGAGTCCGGACCGGCCTCCGATCCATCGGCGGAAGGCGCCGGCCGGTCGGCATAGTAAGAATTGAATCGCCCTTCCAAGGCCGCCGCGACAACATAAGATTTTCCGATTTTAGCATTCCTGGGCTGGAATGGATTGTTTGACGGTGTCAGGTCGTAACGCCCCGTCTGTGTTTCCGAATAGGGCGATGTCCGCGCTAAAATATAAGCCCTGACCGGCGCGCCTTCGGCCTCGCTTTCCCCCGCCTCTTTGGCTTCATCCGCGCCGGTTGAGTCAGCGCCCACAGGCTGGGGAATCGACCGAATGGTGCCGCTGCCGTCAAGCTCCGGCGCCCGCGCCCGGTCTTCGCCGCTAAGAGCCTCGAGGAGAGGGTCATCGCCGGCAATCGGCACATCCAGTTTCATCGGCGCGGGCCAGGGGAGAACCAGTGACTCGAGCCGGCTGGTTGCCACCTGATCCCTGGCGAGGAAGGGACCGGAAATTTTCGGCCAGAACGGATAGGGAACGCTGTATTGCATATACCCGTTGCTGAACGAGGCATGAGTATTAAACCGGGTATCCTGTACAATCGCCTTTTGAACCCGCACGCCGAAGTTGGCCAGAAGATCCTCAAGGCCGGATGTCACCGGCTGCGCCTGGAGACCGGCCTGCTCGTTTAGGCGTATCGCGTCGATGAGAAAGATCGCCCGGCCGCCGCGCATGATAAATTGATCGATTTCGTACTTCTCCCGATCCGTCACCCCTTCCGGGCTGGGAATGATGAGCGTGTGGATTTCTTCGGGAATAGATGTGCGTCCCGAATCGAGATTGACCACCCGCACCTCATACTGCTCCCCAAGAAGCCGGCGGATGCCCTGATACTGCTTATCCAGGTCTATCCCTTGACCCGTCAGGAATCCCAGCACCTTCTCCTCATCGAGCGTGATCCGAAGGATGGCGGATGTGAGATCGTACTCCAATGTATAAGTGTCCTGAATGATGGGGATGGCCTGGCGTTTTTCGCCGTATTGAACCGCAATTCCCATATAGACGTTCTTGACCTGGAGTTGATCTTTATCGAGGACCTGCGCCTGCACCTGGGGGATCCCCAAAAAGCGCATCTGCTGCTCCAGTTCGGGATCCTTTGCCGGATCGATCCACTCCACATTGATATGGCCTTCCCCGTAGTTGCGGTACTCGTCCAAGACATCCGCAACCTTTCGTCGCATCTGCTCGAGACGGGGCGGCAAATCCGAGGAGAAATAGGCTTTGACGGAAACGACATCATCGAGATTGCCCAGGATCGAGCGTGTTGAAGGGCTGATGGTGTATTCCTTGTCCTCGGTGAGATCCAGGCGGACGAAGTATTGACCCGCCACAAAATTTCCCACAATGAGAATGGCCAAGACCAGAGCCACCTCAAGGGCCGTAATCAGTGTCTTTGATACATTACCTTGCATGGGTTCGTCTCTCCTCCGGCTAAGCCCAGGAACGCTTTTCAATTGAACGGACGTTGAGGTAGAGGAAAAAACCGATCAGGGAGAGATAGAAAATCACATCCCGTGAATCGATGACCCCCCGGCCGACAGAATCGAAATGAGCTCCCAACCCGAGAGCCTGGCAGAATGATCGCAACCAAACGGGTATGGAATAGAGGACGATATCCTCGCCAATGATAAAGAGGAGAAAGCAAGCGACGACGCTGATGATGAAGGCCACAATCTGGTTTTCGGTGAGACTCGAGATAAAGAGTCCAATCGCCAAATAGGCTCCGCCCAGCAGCATCGCGCCGATATAACTGCCGATGATGGGCCCCCAATCGGGATTGCCCAGACCCTCAACCATGAGGGCCAGGGGGAATGTCAGGATGACGGTCAGGCTCAGGAAAGCGAGGCTTGCCAGATACTTGCCGAAGACAACCTGAAAGTCCGTAACCGGCAGGGTCATCAAGAGCTCCATTGTCCCCATTTTTCGCTCTTCCGCCCATAGCCGCATCGTAACGGCGGGGACGAAAAGCAAAAAGACCAGCGGGATCAAGCCGAAGAAATCACGCATCGAGGCTTGATTGATTAAAAAGAAGCTCCTAAAGAAAAGCCATATGCTCAAGACCAGAAAGATCGTGATGAAGACATAGGCGATGGCGGAGTTGAAATAACTCCTGAATTCCTTGCGGAACACCGCCAGAACGTTACTCATCTCAAGCCTCCTCAACTTGCGGCGGACGCTGAGTCCGCGGTGGATCGATCGGATTCTTGAGTCGTCAACCGCAGGAAGATTTCCTCGAGGCTGACGGTTTCACGACGAAGTTCGGTGAGAATCCAATGACGCTGTGTGGCCAGTTTGAAGATTTGCTCTTCGATGTTTTCATTGCCGGCCGTGGCCAGGGAATAACGGGTGCGATCCGGTTTCTCTTCTTCAAGCTGAATCGCTAGGACGCCATCCAGCATCCGCAAGCCTTCTTCAGCATCCGCCGGGCTGGCCTTTACGGTCAGCCAAATCTGAGTTTCTCCCCGCGCCTTGGTCGCCAATTCATCCGGTGTTCCGGAAGCGACCAATTTGCCGTGATTGATGATCTGAACCCGGTCGCAGGTCGCCTCCACCTCGGGAAGAATGTGTGTGCTGAGGACCACCGTCTTCTCACGGCCGAGGGATTTTATCAGTGAGCGGATCTCAATGATCTGATTCGGGTCGAGACCGGTCGTCGGCTCATCCAGCAGCAGCACGCTCGGATCATGGATGAGAGCCTGCGCCAATCCGACACGCTGCCGATAACCTTTGGACAACTCGCCGATCGATTTGTGGAGAACATTGCCCAGCCCGCATGTGCCGACCATCTTGGTGATGCGTCTTTGGGCATCCTGCCCGCGAAATCCACGGACATGAGCGATGAATTCCAGAAAATCGATGACGCCGAGATCCAGATAGAGCGGAGCGCTTTCAGGGAGATAACCGATCCGCCGGCGGACATCCACTGTCTGGGTGGAGACGTCAGAACCGGCGACGCGTGCGGAACCGCCGCTGGCTGGGATGTAGCAGGTGAGGATCCGCATTGTCGTCGTCTTGCCCGCCCCGTTGGGGCCAAGAAATCCGAGCACCTCACCCTTGGGAACATCGAAGCTGACGTGATCCACGGCCAGGGTCGGACCATACCATTTCGTCAGGTCGCGTACCTCGATCATCTACGGGTTTCCTCCCGACATTTGGTTTCTATCGTCTAATTTGTTAGATTTGAATAGGTTGCCAGATAAGCGCGGATTATAAAGGGGAGCGAATCCGTCGTCAAGTGGCGAGATTTTCCACCCCGGTAGCACCGCATCCCATCCGCCTTCTCCTAACACACGGTGGAGCGTTCGGGTTCCAAAAAATCGTTGTTTTGAAGGATAAGAATAGGCTTCGGCCCGAGTGGAGGATTTTGACCGGGCTCCGGTTGGAATCTAAGATGTCATTCAACCCTCATCCCTTTTGGAGGATCCTGCATTGGCCACCCAGACTCACTCCACATCATCATGCCGGCTCATCCTCCTGCTCGCGATCCTCATCATCCCGGCGGCCTCCCTGCTTTCAGGTTGCGCCATCTCCCGGGGAATGGCGGTCGGCGCCATGAAGCCGATCCTTGTCGGTGCCTCGGATGAGATTCTGAAAAGCGGCGATCTTCAGACCGTCGGCGAGGGACTGCCCGCCCAGATCCTCACATTGAAGGGGCTGGCGGCGGGGCGGCCCGGGGACGCCGGGCTGGCGGCGCTTGCCGTTCAGTTGCACCTCTTTTATGCCATGGGTTTTGTAGAAGGTACCGATCCCGCCCATGCGGAGATTCTTTATAAGGAGGGGAGGGATATCGGGCTTCGCACATTCTCCCGGGATGCGACTTTCGCCGAGGCGTTGCGGGGAGGCGACCTCGAGTTGAAGAAGGCCTTGAGCGGCGTCGGCAGGGACAAAGCCGAACTTATGCTGTGGACGAGCGCCTGCTGGGCCGGTTGGATCGGATTGAATTTAAACGATCCAGAGGCCATCGCCGACCTGACTTTGGTCGAAGCGATGCTGGATCGCACATTGGAGCTGGCTCCCGGGACATTTCATGCCATGCCGCTTATTCTGCGCGGCGCTATTTATAGCATGCGTCCGCCGATTTTGGGCGGTGATCCCGAAAAAGCGCGTGAGGCCTTTGATGAAGCGTTTCGGATGAATGAACGGCAATTTTTGTTGACGCAGGTCTATTTCGCCAGCACCTATTGTAAACAGGTTTTTGACAGGGATCTTTTTGAAAAGAGTTTGCGGGAAGTTATCGCAGCTTCTCCTGATATTCTGCCGGAGGTCCGGTTACTCAATCTTCTGGCCAAGCAGCAGGCGGAAATATGGTTGGCGCGGGCGGATGACATCTTTTAAGGAGCGGCCTTCGCTGAAAGGATCCGCCGGCGCTTGGGTTTACAGGCTGATATGAGGGGATATTTGCGGGCCGGTTTTCGAACTCAACCGGAAGGGCGGTGTTGTAGCTGCAGGGACAGGTTTGATGAGGCCGGAGCGATGATGCGGGTGATGTGGGATGCCGAAAGGAGAGACCTGATCATGCGAGCTGTTCTTGCGGGTGCTGTTCTGCTCTGTCTCCTGGGAACGGGATTTCCCGGAGACATATACGCCGCGACAACAATAAAGATCGCCACAGTCGCCCCTGAGGGATCGACCTGGATGAATCTGATGAACGATCTGTCAACGAAAGTTAAAGAAGATACAGACGGACGTGTGAAACTTCGATTTTATCCGGGCGGGATACAAGGTGATGAAACGCTTGTTCTTCGTAAGATCTGGACAAAACAGCTTCAGGGCGCGGGATTGACCGGTGTCGGACTGGGGGAGATGGCGCCGGAGCTGCGGGTCATGGAGCTGCCGCTTCTCTTCAGCACGCAGGAAGATGTGAAAAGGGTCCACAAGAAAATGGATCCCGAGTTCGAAAAAATCCTCGCGGAAAAAGGTTTTACATTACTTGGTTGGTCAGAGGTCGGCTTTATCTATCTTTTTAGCAAAACACCGGTCCGGAATGATAAGGATCTTAAGCGTCTGAAGGTCTGGCTTTGGGAAGGGGATCCCTTGGCCGAGGCTTTTCTGGGGGCGCTGGATGTCTCGCCTGTGCCCCTCGCCGTGACCGATGTGATGACCGGATTGCAGACCGGTCTTGTAGAGGCGGTCTATATTTCGCCGCTGGCATCGATTGCGTTGCAATGGTTCACTCGTGTCAAATATATGACCGATATGCCGCTGACTCACGCTTTGGGCGCCGTGGTGGTTAAGACCGACGCCTTGGAAGGATTGAGCGATCAGGATCGCGAGACGCTGATGCGTCATAGCAGGGAGATCTTCGCCCAGCTTGCCATCGAGACGGAACGGGAAAACAACCAAGCGCTGGAGGTTTTAAAGGAGCGGGGCATTACATTTGTCACCCCTGATGCGGGTTCCGATGCGGCGTTTCAGAAGATCGGCCGCAAGGTCAGGGAGGAATTGACAGGACGCCTTTATGATCAAGCTCTTCTCAACCGGGTCCTTGCCGCTCTCAAAACCGTAAGAGAGAATGCGGCGACGGAAGCGACTCATTAAACGCAGGGTCTAGCTCATGGGTGAATCCCCCCTGATCTTCCGTCTCATGACGCCGGGACCCGTGTTTCTAACGGTCCTGGCGGGTTTCTATTTTCTTCTGTATATTTTTCGGCGCCTTTCCCACCATAGATTCGGCGCCGAACGATGGGACAAGGGTGTGCGCTCGGCCGAGGGCGCCATTCTTTCATTATTTCTCTTTACCACCATTTTCCTGGCCGCGCTTCAAATCGTTCTTCGCAACTTCTTTCATACCGGCTTGATCTGGATCGATCCATTGTTGCGCTACATCGTTCTCTGGATCGGCTTGCTCGGCGCCTTTGTGGCGACCCGGAAATTGCGGCATATCACAATTGATGTCTTGGGCCGCCTGCTCCCTTCATCATATCAGGCGGCGGGCCGGATCCTGACGAGCGCTGTCGCCTTTGTCGCTTCAGTCTTGTTGGCGAACGCCTCCTGGATGTATCTCGAGGGTGAGGTCCTGTTCGGCACGAAGCCCTTCCTCGGTGTCCCTTCCTGGGCGGCGAGCAGTATTCTTGTTGCCGGCTTTGTGGGGATAGGGTGGCGTTTTCTGGGATGGGTGCTGTGGCCGCATTCCGGCGGACCGGGACGGCCGCCGCTGAATCCGCATGATATGACGGATGTCTCATTTGATGATGCTCCGCCGATCGATATTGCGGTGATGACCGATTCCAAGGTGTCACCGGAGCCCGAACCCCAACCCGGCCCGGAGGCGACATGACCTGGATTATCGTCGTCGTCGCTTTTCTACTGGCTCTGCTCGGCACGCCGCTCTTTGCCGTGCTGGCTCTGGGCGCTCTCGTCGCTTTCTGGACGCAGGATATCGGCTCGGCTTCGGTATCCGCCGAGATGGTCCGTCTCGCGACCTCACCCGTGCTGATCGCGATCCCTCTTTTCACCTTCGCCGGGTATCTCTTTAGTGAAAGTAAGACGCCGCAGCGGCTGGTTCGTTTAACAAGAGCCGCCTTCGGATGGGTCCCCGGTGGATTGGCCCTCGTCGCCATGGTCGCTTGCGCCCTCTTCACCGCCTTTACGGGGGCCAGCGGCGTGACGATTGTCGCGATGGGCGGTTTGCTCATGCCGGCTCTTTTAAAAGACGGTTTCTCGCCTCGCTTTTCGCTGGGTCTTCTCACGACATCAGGGTCGCTTGGCCTTTTATTCCCTCCCAGTCTTCCCCTCATTTTGTACAGTTATGTCGCTTCGACGAGCGCCGGCGGCATGCTGACAAGCTCCGCGGCCGCGCCGTCGGTGGATCGTCTCTTTCTGGCGGGAATATTGCCCGGCATCTTCCTCATCGGCGCGCTGGCGGTTCTGTCGGTGCGCCAGGGCGTGATACAGCTCGGCGGGCGCGTGCCTTTTCGCTGGGGCGAATTGTGGAGCGCTTTCCGTGAGGGCGCTTGGGAAGTGCCCCTGCCCTTTATCATTCTCGGCGGGATCTACGGCGGCAAGCTGACCGTCACCGAGGCGGCGTCGGTAACGGCTCTTTATGCTTTGATCGTCGAGGTTTTCATTTACCGGGATATCCCGCTCAACAAACTGAGCGGGATCGTGCGCGAGAGCATGACCCTGGTGGGCGGGATCCTGGTGATCCTTGCCGCGGCCTTGGGATTGACCAACTTCCTCGTTGATGCCGAGGTGCCGCTGAGAATCCTCGATGGAATCCGCGGACTGGTCACGAGCCGTCTCGCCTTTTTGATGCTGCTCAACGCCTTCCTGCTGGTGGTCGGGTGCCTGATGGATATCTTCTCGGCCCTGATTGTTGTCGTGCCTTTGATCATCCCGATCGCGCAGGAGTATGACGTCAATCTTATACATTTGGGGATTATTTTTCTCGCGAACCTCGAGATCGGCTATATGACGCCGCCGGTGGGATTGAATCTATTCATCTCCTCGTATCGTTTTCAGCGGCCCGTGGTCGAGGTCTATCGTTCGACATTCCCGTTTTTGATAACGCTTCTGATTGCACTGCTCGTTATTACCTACTGGCCTGATCTGAGTCTTTTCCTGCCGAGGTTGTTCGGCGGGGGGTAGCGGATTCTACTGATTCTTTTTGTGATACTGTGGCCTGCTCCGGGTGGTAGGTAATTTCAAAATGATTTCGGGATGACATAACGCGGCTGAGGCCCTTAACCGGCGTTACCTGGAGGGTCGGCACAGCTTTGTTATCCATCTCATAAGGACCCCGGTCGAGGCTGGCGATACACCATCCGACGCTATCTTGACAAGCCACTTCATACCGGGTCAGTTCCCGGCCGCGGCTCTGTGATTCGCGTTCTTCACCCAGAAAGAGAGTGGTGGAACCGTCCCTGCCGCTATCGCTGGCATTCACCATGGAGGTGGATCCGGCTTTTCCCGCATCGCCGGTATAGACCTTGAGGATGACGGCGGCGCCCAAGCTCTCAGGAAGGCCGTTCAGGAGAAAGACCGGTTCACTGCTTTGTGAAAAGGGGTGCTGAGCGGTGCTTTCATAAATACTCAATGTCTGATCCGCGGCCAACGCACCGGCGGGAATGGTCAGAATGATCTCATCCGCGGCAACGGTACCGCCCTTACTCCCGATCGTTTCCTCGGCGAGCGCCGCTCCCTGGTTGTCTGGTGTTGTCAGCTCATCCCTGGAGCAACCGGCCGGAAGGACACTGCAAAGGATGCCTGTCGCCAGTAGAAAGCGCCCTTTCATTCCCAACCGCCTTCAATTGAAATCAATGTTGACGCTTATCTTCTTGACCAGTGCTCGGTATCGGATCCAGGGCCTTGGAGTGGTTTTTGCCCTGGGGCAGAAGATGTATGGGGCGGGGATCAGGTGACTTTGACTCCGGGGCAGAAGATTTGGATGAAGGGATTTTGGAAAAGTCTCGCCGGATGGACATTGCAATCTCTACTCTCGCAGTAGGTTATGGGATCAATGCTGTCCCGCCGAGTGTCCGCCAGCGAGGATCGTTGCAAGAAGGATCCGCTTCGATGGAGGGCTCATGGCGCTCTCTCGCTCGATCTGGCCCCATCTATGGATTTTCCTTCCAAATTGCTCCCAATGACGAATGATCGTAGCGGCCGTCACGAAATGATGGAAGATACAAGAAGGCATGACCGGCCAGTAGGACGAGAAATGGTCTCAATATCAGCTAATTCCATGTGTTCCAGTAACCTATTTTCACTCAATGGGCCGTGGGCGCACCCGGAATGGAACCTGCATTCGTCCTGGAGGTTAAAAGCCGGATTATCCGGCGCGGAGTGGAGTGAGAGATGGGGATGTTTCCCGACCACATACTCGTTAACAAAATACACGTTAACAAAGGAGCGAAAAATGAAGACGAAATGGATCGGCAGCCTGGCTGCCCTGGTGGCGTTGATTATTCTATCGAGTTTGAGCAGCGCCGCGCTTGCCGCTGAAAAGAGCTATGTTTTCGGCAAGAGCGATCAGCGGACGAATATATCTTTCCAGTCCGATACCGACTTTGAGGTGATCGTCGGAACGAGTGTCAAGTCCTCCGGAGATGTGACCGCTGATTTTGAGAAGGAAACAGCCAAGGTGAACATTTCCGTTCCCGTCGCTTCCCTAAAGACCGGTATTGATATGCGCGACGAGCATATGCGCTCTCCCGGTTGGCTGGATGCCGCACAGTTTCCCAGCATCACCTTTGTCTCAAGCAGTGTGAAGCTGATGTCCGGTATGAGTTGGGAAGTAAAGGGAATGTTCACGATGCATGGCGTCTCCAAAGAAATCATGACGACGGCGGAGGTTCGCCAGATCCCGGCTGATGCGGCGATCAAGGCCGGTTTGGAGCCGGGCGAGTGGATCAAGGTGACCGCGCCTTTTAATGTCAAACTTTCGGACTTCGGCGTGAAGATTCCTGATATGGCCGCGGCCAAGGTGAATGACACCTGGAAGGTGACTTTTACAGGATACGCAGTGGCTGGTGAGTAGCCGGCGCGGGCGCCAGGGGATGGAGGCGGGGTTGAGGCCGGCAGATAGCCCGGCTCACCCCGTCTCTTGATTTGCCCATAAATCGCAGGATCGAAGTGGAGAGTGTCATGACATTCCGCAGATATTTATCTAGATTGAGACCGTTGGTCCTGGTTCTTGGATTCGGCGGCGCGGCATTGGTCCTCATCGCCGCCCTGGCATTGGATAAAGGCCTCGGGAAGGATGTCTTGATCATTACACCTCATGATCCTTCCATCGTTGGATTGAATCAAAGCCTGTATGTCCCAGGCGATCCTGTTGC
The DNA here is from genome assembly GCA_018831195.1 of Candidatus Eisenbacteria bacterium. Taxonomy (NCBI): domain Bacteria; phylum Candidatus Eiseniibacteriota; species Candidatus Eiseniibacteriota bacterium. Next base: position 114,222 of record JAHJDP010000042.1, read on the forward strand.
TGAAATATATGGGAACCCGATGAGCGAGACGGTGCGGATTGTGCATCCGTCGAAGGACAAACTCATACGCCCCAAGGAAGATCCCAATCTCTTGTTGCTTAGGGCCAACAAATTGCTCGGTGAAAACCCATTACAAACAAAGACGATTTGGTACTTCGCCCGTTTTATCCTGCCGGTCCTCCTCATTTTGGGAATCATTGGATTTGTGCTTCCAAAACCCCGGTCAACCGATGAAGATTGATGGACGCAGAATCTTGATATTTCAGATCAGCTGACGGATAAAGAAGAAACGGATAGAGGGTAGGTCTTCGATGGGTCGGCGGATGATCAGCGGATCGATGGCAATCTAGGGACTGATGCATGCCCGGCAGACAAGAACTCGAACAACAATTATCCCGCCGGATCCTGGTTCTGGATGGGGCGATGGGATCCCTGATCCAGGCCCAAGGACTGACGGAGGCTGATTATCGCGGGGCGCGATTCGCCGGGCACGTCTGTGATCTTCTGGGCAACAACGATCTGCTTTCATTGACTCAGCCGGAGCTCATCAGCCGGATTTATCAAACCTACCTGGAAGCCGGCGCGGATATCATATCCACTAACACTTTCAATGCCACATCAATCAGTCAATCCGATTATGGAACCGAATCCTGCGCCCATGAGATGAATCTGATAGCGGCGCGGCTGGCCCGCATCGCTGCGGATGCGGCGACCCGGCAGGATCCGAGCAAACCGCGTTTTGTCGCCGGAAGTCTTGGGCCGACGAATCGGAGTGGCTCTATATCGCCCGATGTCAATGATCCGGGATTTCGCAATATCACATTTGATGAGTTGAAGCTGTCGTATCGGGAACAGGCGGCCGGATTGATGGCGGGCGGGGTCGATATCCTTTTGGTTGAAACGATTTTCGATACCCTGAACGGAAAAGCCGCCATTGCGGCCATCCGCGAGCTTCTGAAAGAGCAGGGATCGGATCTGCCGGTGTGGATTTCAGGGACACTGGCCGACACCGCGGGACGAAACTTGATCGGTCAGACCGTTGAGGCCTTCTGGTACTCGATTCGCCATGCCGAACCCTTCTGCGTCGGTCTGAATTGCTCCTTCGGCGCAAAGGCCTTGCGCCCCCACTTGCAGGAACTGTCACGGATTTGTGATACCCTCGTGACCGTTCACCCCAATGCCGGATTACCAAATGAACTCGGGGGATATGATGAGAGCCCCGAGGAAATGGCCGAACGGCTTCGGGAGTTTGCTGAAGATGGGTTGGTAAACATTGTCGGAGGGTGCTGTGGATCGACGCCGGATCATATAAAGGCCATAGCCGCGGCGGTGAATGGAATCAGACCGCGTGACATCCCGCTGGTCGATCGATCATGCCGGCTCAGTGGCCTGGAGCCATTGAACATTCGTCCAGATTCGCTTTTTGTAAATATCGGCGAACGCACCAATGTCGCCGGCTCCTCACGGTTCGCCCGATTGATTCGCTTCGGTAAATTCGAGGAGGCGCTGGATGTCGGACGACGGCAGGTTCAAAACGGCGCACAGCTCATCGATGTCAATATGGATGACGCGGCGATTGAAGCCGTACCGGCAATGGTGAAGTTTCTTCAGCTTGTCGCTTCTGATCCCGAGATCGCCCGCGTTCCCATCATGATTGATTCGAGCCGGTGGGAAGTGATCGAAGCCGGTTTGAAATGCCTGCAGGGGAAAGGCGTCGTCAACTCCATCAGCCTCAAGGATGGGGAGGAGGAGTTTTTGCGGCGGGCCGGGATTGTCCGCCTTTATGGCGCGGCGGTGATCGTCATGTCCTTCGATGAAAAGGGGCAGGCGGATACGCTGCAGCGCAAGATGGAAACATGCCGCAGGGCTTATACATTATTGACCTCAAAGATCCAATTCCCCCCCGAAGATATAATATTCGATCCGAATATCTTCGCCGTGGCGACAGGAATGAAGGAGCACAACAATTACGCCTTAGCCTATCTTGAAGCCTGCCGGCAGATCAAACAGGAGTTTCCCCACGGCCTCATCAGCGGCGGGGTCAGCAATCTTTCCTTTTCATTCCGTGGGAATGACACGGTCCGGGAGGCGATGCACTCGGTCTTTCTTTATCATGCCGTTAATGCGGGCATGGATATGGGTATTGTGAATGCCGGGCAGCTGGCGGTTTATGCAGAGATCGACCCGGAACTGCGATCCGCCGTCGAGGATGTCATTCTCAATCGCCGCCCGGACGCCACAGAGAGGCTCACCGCTCTGGCGATCCGTACCGAATCAAAGGTCAAGGAAGACCCGGCGGATCCTACCTGGCGGCGGGAAGGAACCACCAGCAGGATCAGCCACGCCCTGGTGAACGGGATCACAGAATATATCGCTGAAGACGCCCTTGAGGCGATGAAGGAACTGGAATCGCCGTTAGCGGTTATTGAAGGCCCTCTGATGAACGGGATGAACGAGGTCGGTGAATTGTTCGGTTCCGGGAAAATGTTTCTGCCCCAGGTGATCCGGAGCGCCCGTGTCATGAAATTGGCCGTTGATGTGTTAGCGCCTTATCTTGAGGTGGAAAAACAGCTTGGAGATTCGCCGGTGAGGGGCAAAATCCTTCTGGCAACCGTCAAAGGCGATGTGCACGATATCGGAAAAAATATCGTCGGTGTTGTTCTGGGGTGCAACAATTATAAGATCATTGATCTCGGGGTCATGACGCCGGTGGAGGAAATCCTTGAAACAGCGCTGCGGGAAAAGGTCGATTTGATCGGCATCAGCGGACTCATCTCACCATCGCTGAATGAAATGATTCATGTCGCAGGGGAGATGCAACGCCGGGGATTAAAGACACCTTTGCTGATCGGGGGAGCCACGACCTCGCGGGTCCATACCGCCGTTAAAATTGATCCAGTCTATGACGGCGCCGTTGTTCATGTGACGGATGCCTCCCGCGCCGTCACCGTGGCGGGCGATCTTCTCCATACGTCGACAGCCATGGAGACGATTCGGAAAACGAAGAAAGCCTATCGCGAGCTGCGCGAAAAGCGGGAGCGGGATGATTCAAAGGGAACCCTCTTGCCGATCGAAGTGGCGCGGTCGCGATGCACCCCGGTGAAGTGGCGCGCCTACAAGCCCCCCATCCCCAAAATCGCCGGAATACAGGTTTTTAAAGATGATCCACTTGAAGGCTTGATCCACTTCATTGATTGGTCGCCCTTCTTCCGCGCCTGGAAGCTTCAGGGCCGGTATCCTCAGATCTTCGATTCAGAAAAATATGGTGAAGAAGCCAAACGACTGTTTAACGATTCATTGGGTTTGTTACATCGAATTGCAAAGGATGGATGGCTCGAGGCCCGCGCCGTGGCGGGGATCTTCCCGGCGAATGCCATAGGGGATGATATTGTCATCTATAATGATGAAAACCGCTCAGAAATCCGCATGGTGATGCATCATCTCCGGCGGCAGACCGAAGGCGCCCAGGCCGGTTCAAACCGCTGCTTATCGGATTTTATTGCGCCTGCAAAAACGGGAATCCCTGATTTTGTCGGAGCCTTTGTTGTCTCCGCCGGATTCGGAGTGCCGAAGGCGATCCAGGCGCTTACAGACGGCCATGATGACTACCGGGAGATCATCATCAAGGCGTTGGCGGATCGGCTGGCGGAAGCTTATGCCGAGTTTCTTCATGCCCGCATTCGCCGCGAGATCTGGGGCTATGCGCCTGATGAGGTCCTGCAATCGGAAGAGATGATCGCTGAGAAATACAGAGGCATCCGGCCGGCTCCCGGGTATCCGGCATGTCCGGATCACACAGAAAAGGAGACACTTTTCAGATTGTTAAAGGCACAGGAAAATATCGGGGTCGAGCTGACAGAGAACTTTTCCATGAATCCAGCGGCCTCTGTATCGGGATGGTATTTCTCTCATCCGGATTCCCATAATTTTTCTGTCGGTATGATCGGAATTGATCAAGTCAGGGACTACGCTAAACGCAAAGGGATTTCGGTTGAAGAATGTGAACATTGGCTGGAACCGAATCTCGGCTACCATAGCGCGCGATGACGGCAAAGCTACTTTCCAATCAAATCTCCGCCGGCCTCATTGATTGAAGCCCGGCTTCCATGCGGCGTACGGGCATCGTTCTAACATATTGTGAATATTTCAGTTAGAGAGATGCGGAAGATCATAAATCTGTTAATAATATTCTCATTATCCGCTCAGGTGAGTCTGGTTTTCCTCCGATGATTCATTAACGAATGCGTGTACCACATCAAGAGGGAGGGGACCCATGCCCGACGATATGAAGACAGAGCTCCTTGATGATATGAATATTACCCATGCATTTCTGAACGCTTTATGTGCGAATTATCAGGGGGAATATGTTTTCAACAATGTCTTGGGGCAATTGACCCAATCCCCTGAATGCGATGAACGGCTCGCGAAAACGGCAAAAATCCTGGATATGATTAATGAGTGGTGGGATCAATTCAGAAATTATGATCCGATTATTCACTTTGCGGAGAGCCCGGGGCGGTCCGGTGATGCGGCATTGGCTTGGGAGCTGCTGTCATCAGCGATGAAGCGCCAGAGCATGCTTATTGAAACCCTTTTGAAAAACATGGATGTCGAATCATTGATGCAAGACCTCGACGCCTGTCATCTTCGGGTGGCCGCCCATTGCGACGCCTCTTATGGACGGGAACATTATGTAAACGGGCTCATTACATACGGCGAGGTTATGAACCGGCCTGAAGTGTGCGATCGCTGGCGGCAAAAGATACTATCGTGCCGGAATGAAATCAGCCAGTCGACCGGTTTGTTTGAAGCCGTGCGTCAAATGGGCACAACAATGCAAGAGGGTACGATTGCAGAGCTTCAGGATCAAACATTGATGCTGCCGGTCGTCTTCGGGCAGCGTTGCGTCGACATTAGGCAGCTCTTTGGGATGTATACCGGCCATTTCAATTTTATGGACGCGGGAATTCCCCCGGATGACGTTCAGTATTGGTCCGAAGCGGGCTTTGAACCCTACCAGGCAGGGCAATGGTTTGCCGCTGGAATGACGGTGGGGGAGTCCATCGATTGGATCCAGGCCGGCGTGCCCGATCCCCTCGGCGCGGCGGGTTTCAAATGGCGCGGGATTGATCGTGAAATCGCCAGTCCCTGGTACCGCAGCGGGTATGGCGGCCGTATCGCCCGGGCCTGGCGCGCTCGGGGTGTTGAGTTTCCAGAACAATTCCCGCAGGAAGAGGTGGGATAGGATCTTAAATCAGGTTCGGGGAGACAGCCGGGGATAGAGGAAGCCCATGTGTCTGCGGAGATGCTAATCAAGAATTTTTACATGATAGCTTTCTCTGAACGCCGAGGCAAAAACGCCGAGGCCGCCGACGATTCCGCCGCTGCGTTCCGCATGCTCACGATATAGATAATTATAATAGTTTTCATCAATTGCCAGAAATCCAATGTCATATTCACCGTAAAAAGCCATCATGGCGCCATACCAATCCAAGATATATAAATCTCCATCATGTTCGATATCATTCAACCGGAAATAGCCGAAGATATGCCGCGGCTCACCGGCATCACCGCCGTACTCATCATAGTCGTCCGGGCGGTCATGGTCTGCAAAAGGATTGATATATCTTGCATTTTCCCATTCCTCCGTGCAATAGACGTCGACCAAGAATATTTGTGAAGAATCCGGGGCCTGCAATGTGAAAGGGTAGTTCTCCGGTATCTGGGAGTGTCTCATTTCAGCCGGATAAACCAGCGGTGAGTCTTGAACAGCGTATGCGGCCGGTGTTGTGGTTGTGGCCTTGATGAGAGATTCTCCCTCAATGGCTATTTCCAAATGATATGTCTGGAGCGGCTGAATCCTAATGCTGGAATTCGCATAATAGCCGGGCGCGGTCATGTGCAATGTTTCCGGAAGTGCGGCTCCCTCTATGCGGAGCGTCACCAGCGCGTTTACAACGACGGCCTCATCGACATTGTAGTATTCATCCACCGGCATGGTGCGTGTGATAAGAACCGCATTGGAGTCATGGATTGCTTCATTAACATAGAGATAAGCGTGAACCATAATGGCATGTTCGGTGTCGGGTTTATTGACGTCAGTGGAGCATCCGGTGAGAGCCAGGAAGCAGAGCGTCACAATTCCCCATGTGATCTTCAATGCCGGGAAAACGGTGCCTTGTGGATATCTTGGATCGTCGAGATGGTTTGCTTTCCAGTCACGCATTATTACGTTCTCCTAAAATGTGACATTGATGCCGATGGTTGGAAGCAGCGGAAGCATGGTGATATCGTTATATTTCACTGGATTCTCGGTCATGTCATAGCTTCGAATATAAACATTTTCATGATTATACACATTAATGATTTGAAGGACGACTTCAACGCTCATACCGGCCGATTTTGTATGATAAGTGATTCCGGCATCCAATCGGTGGTAGGCGGGCAGGCGGCTCGTGTTTTTTGCTCCGTAGAGTACCGTGTCATATTCGCGGCCCATAATATCCATTGCTGTATATCTGCCCACGGCGAGGGTCGTTGGCTGGCCCGATCCGTATTTGAAGATGAAATTCAAACGCCAGTGCTTGGCTAGATTGTAATCTTGTACGGCGACAATCTGATGCCGCCGGTCATAGGATGGTTGGAATTCCTTGCTGAAGTTGAAATGGGTGATCGTCCGATGGGCTACGCCCCAAGTGTAGCCGAGCCATCCCTCAAATCCGTGGATATTGTTTCTTAAATATAGATCGGTGCCATAAGCATTTCCGGATCCGGAGTTGAATACCTCGCCCATTTGCGCATCTTCTTCGATGAGCGACTCCCCGAATTCCTCGTTAAATTCAACGAGATTGTGATAAGGCTTATAATACCCCTCCAAAGACAGATCGAAATGATCATAGGGCCCGAGTTCGAGACCGAGAATAAAGTGGTCAGCTGTTCCCGGATCCAGTGTTTCGTCGACCGGAAACCACATCGAGGTAAAACTCGCATCTTCGGCTGCGACAAGATTCAAATATTGGGTATAGCGTCCATAGGTGGCATGCAGGGAGACCCGCTCGTTAATCCGGCGAAGGAGCTTTAGGCGAGGATTCAGATTGAAGTAGCTTCCCTCGGAGTAATAATCCAGACGAAGCCCCGGTTGGATCTGCCATTGAGGCGAGAGGCGCCAGCTATCCTGGCCGTAAAGAGCGCTGTAAATGCCGCTATACTTGAAATCGAGGTTTGAATCATCGCCCATCCGCCGATTGAAGCCGAAATCCAATAACTTGGCTTCGACGCCGAAGTCGATGAGATGATCCCGGTTCGGGGTGAATGAGAGATTCGATTTTGTGGAAAGATCACGGATCTCGTTTTTCATACGCATGTCAAAGTCCTGAAAGGTGACTTCGGCAATTGAGCTGTACCGGCTGCCGCCGATGAGGGTATGCGAAAAGAGCCGGCTGCTGAAGAGATGGGTATACTGAGCGCTCCAGGTGTCATTTCCCCAATCAAGTAATACATCCAACCCTTCTTGATCCCAGTCCAGTTTGTCGCGTCCCCGGTAATAGCTGAGACTGGAGCGATCGTTTTTCCCAATATCCGCATTGAACCTTCCGTGGACATCGTAAAACTTGTAGGGTAGATCGATGTCGAGCCGGCGCGCCAGCTGTTCAATGAATGTGTGCCGCCCGGAAACCATCCATGAACCATGACGCCAAGGTCCCTCGAGAGTCGTACTGGCGCTAATAGTGCTGTACCTCCCAACACCCTCGAATTTCCTCCGGTTGCCATCCCGATTATGAACATCCAACAATGATGAAAGCCGTCCGCCATAGCGGGCCGGAAAACCCCCCTTTTGCAATTCCACCGATTTGACCGCATCGACATTGAAGGTGCTGAAGAAGCCGAATAGATGACTCGGGTTATAAACATCGACATCGTCCAGGAGGATAAGATTCTGATCCGGGCTGCCGCCGCGGACATAGAGCCCGCTGGAGTAATCCGAGAGTGTCGTGACACCAGGCAGCATTTGTATGGAACGGAAGAGATCAACCTCGACCGCCGCGGGCATCTGTACCAGCTCCCGTGTGCGCAGGGTAAGCCTGCCGGTTTCCAGTACGAGATTGTCGTGTCCCGCTTTCACCTCGACTGTCTCCAATAGGATCGGCTGAGGCGTCAGCTCCATGTCGAGCTCGATTTCCTCATTCTCAGCCAGCATGATAAATCGAACCTCGAGTTTGTAGCCCATATAGCTGAATGCGACTTTGTATCCTCCCGCGGGAAGATCTGGAATGACGTAATAACCCTTCTCATTCGTCATGTCCCCATACGGAGTCTCCTGAAGGTAAACATCCGCATGACTTAGCGCTTCACCATTCTCAATGTCATAGACGAATCCGCTGAGTGTCGCAGCCGGGATTGCTCCGGCCGGCCAGCATACAAGCAAAACACAGGCAAGCAAGATACAGGAGAGCGAAATACAGCGGAGACCAGCAGCAGATCGAAGCATGAGGAAACCCCCCTGATAAATCACGGCGACAGCCCGGCTTAATGGTCGTGTCGTTCCTCAAAGATTCCCGAGGATCTATTCTTTCGAACGTTGTTCCAGTCGAAGTATCGGCCATTCATGGCTACATAAACGCCGGGGGGGAGGCTTTGGGCAAAAGCCAAAGCACTGCCCAAATTGAATAGGCCGTCGGAGCTGCCAAATGTATAGGGGATCATCGCTCCAACCAACACAATTGTCTTTTCCTTTATGGTTTTTCCAAGATAGCGGGCGGTTTCCTCTATCGTGTCCGTGCCGTGTGTAATCACAATTCGATCCGTATCGCAGTTCATGCAGTTCTTGCGTATTGTCTCACGATCGGCTTTGGTCATCTCCAGGCTGTCGATCATCATCAGAGTCCGGATCTCCAATTCCAAGTGGCACCGGCCCAATTGAAGCATGTTGCGCACGTGTGTATCCTTGAAATAGAGGGTCCCATTGATGTCGTTGTATTCTTTGTCGAATGTGCCGCCGGTAACATAGATCCTGATCATCTTTCTTCCTCCTCCGCCTGATCAGTATCGATAACACGATAGGGCGCTTCAACGATAGGGTTGAATGATCCGGAGCTTCTTTTTTCTCGGTTCCGGGGCGCTATGCTGAGAAGGGAGAATCCCATAATCGGTTGGTATATAAGGTGATTGGCGGATGAGAAAGGCGCACGAAGAACCGCGGCGTCATCGGGCTGATCGTCGATTCTCAGTGAACTTCCTGGAACATCTTATCCGCGTTGGGACGCGGGCGGTTATTCTGCTTGTCCCAATAAGGGGATAGGTTTCGCAGATTCGAGACGATTCTCGGGAACACCTCGATGATCCTATCGATTTCCTCATCGGTGTTGTAACGGCTGAGACTGAATCGGATGGATCCATGGACCGCGGTAAACGGGATGTTCATACTTCTTAACACATGCGATGGCTCGAGGGACCCGGAAGTGCAAGCGGATCCGCTGGAGGCGCAGATTCCTTCGCCGCTTAGTTGATACAACATTCCTTCGCCCTCGATGTAATGACTGGAGATGTTCAGAGTGTTGGGCAGCCGCGGCGCATGCTTGCCGTTGATTTGTACAAAAGGAATCATCTTTTCAAGCGAAGTCTCCAGGCGGTCTCGGAGCTGCTCGATCCTCTCCTCGTCCTCATCGCGATGGGCCAGGATCAACTTTAACGCTCTAGCCAGCCCGACGATATAGGCGACATTTTCTGTGCCTCCCCGCCGGCCCTCCTCTTGATGCCCGCCGATCAGTAAAGGGCGGCAGGGAGTGCCGCGCCGGATAAAGAGCGCTCCAATCCCTTTGGGAGCATGAAACTTGTGTCCGGAAAAGGACATGAGATCGATATGCTTGAAGTTGTCCTTGAGGTTGATCGGCAGCTTGCCGATGGTCTGTGTTGCGTCGGTGTGAAAGATGATTGCGGGATCGGTTTCCTTCGTCAGACGGCTGAGTTGCTCAATGGGGAATACAATACCGGTCTCATTGTTGGCGTGCATGATGGTAACCATGAGGGTATCGGAATCGAGAGCGCGGATGAAAGCCGGAATATCAAGATTGCCGTCGGTATCGACCGGGATGTAGGTAACCTGATAGCCCTCCCGCTCCAATTGTTTGCAGACTTCCAGCACAGCGGGATGCTCAACGGATGATGTGATGATATGCTTTCGCTGCCTGTTGGCTTTGGCTGCCCCGAAGATGGCTGTGTTATTGCTTTCTGTTGCGCAGGACGTGAAGAGAATCTCTTTGCTGTCATTTGTTCCCAACGCCTCGGCGATATCCTTCCTGGCCTCTTTTATGGCGTCTCCTGTGATATGCGCGGCATCATAGGTGGAACTGGGATTGTAGTAGAGCTCGGCAAGATAGGGTGCCATCGCCTCAATGACTTCAGGCGCCACCATTGTTGTCGCATTATTGTCTGTATAAATTATCTTCAAACCGCTTCTCCCGCTCATATTTGAATAATCCGGATCTGATCATCGACTCTTTCTTTGAGTGTCTTTTCCACGAGCATTTTCAGAGTTTGGGCCGAACCGGCGCAATCGCTGCACGCACCGGCAAGACGAACATAGATGAGCTTATCCTTAATATCGATCAGCTCCAGGTCGCCGCCGTCCCGCTGAAGCATAGGGCGTATATAGTCATCCAACGTCTTCTCGACCATTTTGCTGAATTGATACGGCGACGTGGCGGGTCTCGCGCCTCCCGTTTCGCCGTCATTGATTTCACTTCTCGGTTTGCTCGACTCGGTTCCCCAAGTTTCATCGATCAGGTCCTGTAATCCTCCGGGTACATGATGGCAGGACATACAAGCGCCCCCGGCCTTGATGGCATTAGTTATTTCAGGGATGGATTTGAGGTTCAGTTCTTTGATCTTGCGCCGGAGATAGGGCTCGGTCATTGAGAAACAGGTGCAGACGATCTTGCCTTCATCATCCTCATCCGGGTGCATATCGATACCCAGATGATTCAGGTTGACGCCGCGCTTCCTAGCCCAATCGAAGACGGCCGCTTCAAGGGCCTCGGCGCCCATAACGGAACAGTGGATTTTCTGCTCCGGCAGGCCCTCTAGATAATCAACAATATCCTTGTTGGTGATCTTCAGAGCTTCAATGGGCGTGAAATTTCCACGCTCGATCAAAGCACATAGGCCTTCTGAAGCCGCGATGGCGGAGGTGCATCCAAAAGTCAGATATTTGGCCTCGGTGACAATATCCTTCAGGGGATCCGTCGGATGCTTTTTTACCCGGAATGTAAAACGCAGGGCGTCGCCGCAGGCGATGGATCCATGCTCGCCACAACCATCGGGATTCTCGATCTCACCCAGATGCGTACCCGGCTTGCCCTGAACGGCGTCCATGAATAATTGTTTGGTTTTCTCGCTGTACTCCCAGGCCATGGGCTCCCTCCTGATGGCGACTCGGTTCTGCTGCCGGCGGATTGGATCTCCTGCCTCAGGATAATATACCGAAAAGTATGATTTAGTTCAAACCCGTTTCGTCTGATGAGGTTCCGATATTTAAGGGTGACGGAGAGCATAAAAGATGACAATACAGCGGAAGGTGTAGTGGAAAAAGACCTGTTGGCCGAAACCTCCGGAGGAACCCGGGATCGTTTGGAATTCGATCCCGGGTTCCCGGCCTCTCAGCTGATCTTGCCGTGGCTGTAGCGGAAGTGATCCCCCCGGTTCTTCGGGGCGTCCATTCTGACTTGCGGGAATTGATCCTCGCACTCCTCAATGAAGTCGAAGTATCGCTGTGAGTTCCCCCCGGAATGCATGGGGAAGAAAACCTTGGGATTCAGCGTTTCGAGGGCGTAATGAACCCCCATCTTCACCGCAACCTGATCGCCGAAGCCGCATCCCGAAATCGGCATGAAAGCGATATCGGGGCGGACGCCACGCTCCTTGAGATAATCGATCTCGGCCTTGTAGGGACCGGAGAAATCTTGGTGACGGTTGGCATGATCCCCCGCGTGATAGATCACCATCCCATCGACCTCTAACACAAATCCTACGCCCGAGTCGTTGGACTCGATTGTCGTGATTTTGACCCCGTCAATCGTCTGAACCTGGCGCGGTCCGATATATTCATATCCGGTCTGATCCTGCTGCCGGCACCCGAGAACATAAGAAATGTCAGGTAGCTGTTCGCGCCAGCCGAAGATGTACGGATCGTAATGATCCCCATGCTCATGAGAGACCAGGACCATGACATTCTCGCCGGCGATTTCCTGGGGATTGATATGGCCGTTGCACAGCCCGGGTTGGGAAGGTTCCCGGCCTTGATCAAAACTGTCAAAGATAAGGAAGTGTTCTTTGGTCTTGATCGCCCAGCCGCTGTGTCCCAGATACCACACCACGGCCTCATTGTCTTTGATTTCAGTTTGAGCCGTCAGGCAACCCTTTCCGTCAGCGGTCGAACCGGCGGCGCCGCGGGCTTTCAGAAGATCGACCACATCCTGGTGGCCGTAATGTGAGGCCAATTGCAGCGGAGTTTCTCCGCCGGCGCCGGGGTCATTGATAGGAGCGCCGCCGGCGACGAGGGCTTCAACGACATCCTGGTAACCTCGCAGAGCCGCTATTTGCAGTACAGATTGATGGGTGTTTGTATCTTCGGCGTCGGTCCGCGCTCCGGCCGCAAGATAGGCCTGTACCATTTCCAGGTTGCCGCTATCGACAGCCTGAACCAAAGGGATTTCGCCATTTTGGTTTCCTGCATTGACATTGGCGCCATGGGCGATCAAGGCCTTTACGATCTCTGTTTCATTGCGATTTGTCGCGGCATGCAGGGCGGTCCAACCGTTCTCATCGGATACATTGGCATCCGCGCCCTTATCCAAGAAGAACTTGGCTATCTCCACCCTGCCGCGCCAACAAGCATCTATCAACGGGGTGTTCCCGCTTGTGTCGGCAACCGACGGATCGGCGCCTCTGGCGATCAACATCTCCGCAAACTCGACCCGTCCCCCCGCCGCCGCCCAATGCAAGGGTGTCGCGCCGTTATTGGCCGCCACAGAGACATCGATTCCTCTTTCGATCATAAGATCAAACAAATCCCTGAGACCACGGGATGCGGCGAAATGTAAAAGTGTGATTCCGCCGGGTGTCAAATAATTGAGGTCCGAACCGGCGTCGAGGATTTGCCGGACGATCGCTGAATCGCCGCCGGACGCGGCGAAGCTGAGGGGGTATCCGCCGAAATGATCCCTCCAATTGACATCAGCGCCTCTCTCGAGAAGGAAAGCGACCATTTCGCCGTGCCGGTTCAGAGCGGCGACGCCGAGAGGCGTACTCTCATCAATGTCGCCGCAGTTGATGTCGGCCCCCGCATCCAGAAGAATCCGGGCGATTTCTACATTACCGTGAATGGCGGCGGTAAGAAGCGGCAGATCACGCGTCGCATTTACACTCCGCTCATTGATGAGGTCGGGATTTTCGCGAAGCATTTGTTGAACCCGGGCCGCATCTCCAGCGGCAATCGCTTCGTGGATCTCCGCGGCTTGCGCCGAGGGGATGCCGATGAAAATCAAAACCGCCATCGTGATCAGCAAATATCGAAAAGGCATAACAATCCCCCTTTGAATAGCACTTTGGGCTACAGCCAGCGTCACCCCGGCAAGCATCCCCGGCCTCCCCCTCTCGGCAACCGGGACGTTTGGAAGAAAAATCCCCCCTAAGGAAAAGACGTTTCTATTGATGAAACTGTTCAATGAAATTCTTTCATTTGAGATATCCTTATCTTTTAGATAGACCCGGCAAATATGAATTCCGACCAGACCGGTTCGCAGTCCCATCCCCCGCAAGGTCTTATTCCAGCCTGTCTTTATATCAACCCGTCAACTTGTTTGGACATTGCAACGTAGGCCGTTCTAAGGCATGCTGGGAATCCTTGGGTTCAGGGAAAAATTCAGCAAAGAGAAAAGCCATCTCAGAAGGAGGCGAGGGGCATGAGCGTGATTGAAAATATTGAATTTGACAAGGATGGATTCATGGTCGATCCCACCCTGTGGAATGAGGAGGTCGGCAATGCGATTGCGAATGATGAGGGCATCGAGCAAATGACCGATAAGCACTGGGCCATCGCAAACTATATTCGCAATTACTGGCAGGAAAACGATCTTGCCCCACCGGTCCGGCTCATTTGCACAGAAATCGGTATCAGCGTCCGCGAGATTTATAAACTGTATACCTCCGGTCCCGCCAGGGGCGCCTGCCGTGTCGCTGGTCTCCCGAAGCCCGATGGCTGCGTATAGTTCATGATTTTCATTTAGGGGATATGTTCAATGATGCAGACGCCGATTGCCATCTTTGTCGAAGCCAGCATCATCTGGGCGGCCGTGCTCTCGATATTGCAGATTCGCAAAGCCCACGGAGGAGGACGGAAGGATTACAGCCGGCGTGCCGGCGACCCCATTCAGGGCGTCATTTACAATTTTACGGCGGCAATGACACCGGCGCATAAAGAATCGGTCCGGCGGCATCCGGGTAAATTCGCCATCGGTCTGCTGATGCATTTCGGTGTCTTTCTCAGCTTAGCGGCGGCGATTTTGTGTCTTATACAATTCGAACTCGGAATGCGGGTTCTTCGATATCTTTCTCCCCTTTTCCTTGCTTCACTGGCGGCGGGGCTTTTCCTGCTTGTGCGCCGTCTAGCCACGCCGGATCTGCGATTCATGAGCTACCCCGATGATTACCTCTCAATCATTCTTTCGTGTGGTTGGACGGGATTAGCGGCGGCTTCCGGCCTCTTCTTGAATCGGCCGATTCCGTTTCTTGTCTATACCGGGCTGCTCATGATTTATCTGCCGCTCGGCAAATTGCGGCATGCGATCTTTTTCTTCGCCGCCCGCTGGGATTATGGCCGCCGATTGGGGTATCGTGGCGTTTATCCGCCGGCACCTATGACAATGGAGTCAAAACCGAACGATGGATGATACCTCAAAAGCGATTGCGGCCCTGACCGCATCCGTCCGCGGTCGCGCGGCCTTTCATCTCAATGCTTGCGTTAAATGCGGCCTTTGTGCGGAGACCTGCCATATCTATCAAGCCGAAAGCGAGCCGGCGAATCACCCCGCGGTGAAGGCCGCCCGGGTCATCAGTCATTACAGGCGTTATCACACCTTTTTAGGGCGGATCTTTCCTTCTTTCGTCGGGGCCCGGAGCCTGACCCCGGAAGCCCTGGATGATCTGGTGGAAACGGTCTATGGAAGATGCACCGCCTGCGGCCGCTGCGGTATTCACTGTTCTATCGGATTGGATATCGCCGGCATCATCCGGGCCGGGCGCAATATCCTTGCCGCCACCGGACGCGTGCCGGAAGGGCTTCAAAAGACCGTTGATAATCAGATTCATACAGGGAATCAGATGGCGATAACCCGTGAAGAATTATTCGCCACGGCTGATTGGCTGTCATCGGATCTGAAACTGGAAATGAACGATGATAATGTTAAAGTTCATGTAGATGAAAAGGGCAAACGGGTCCTCTATCTTGTGAATCCCCGGGAGGTGAAGTTCTTCCCTCTCTCACTCATGGCGGCGGCCGGTGTCTTTCATGCCGCCGGCGAAAGCTGGACCATGTCGAGCAAGTTCTACGATGTAACGAATTATGGCTTCTATTCGGGTGACGACGATTCCGCAGCTGAATTGACCCGAAGGGTGATGAAAGAAGCCAAAGAGCTCGGTTCTGAAGAGATCGTTCTCTCAGAATGCGGTCATGGGTTCCGTTCGTTCCGATGGGAAGGCCCCAATTGGCTGGGGGAGGCGTATCATATTCCCGCGCGGAGTATTTTGGAGTTGCTGGATGAATACTTGGATGGAGGACGGATAACGGTCGATCCCCAAAAGAACCCGGAACGCGTGACGCTCCACGATCCCTGCAATCTCGTGAGATGGGGCGGCATCAGCGAGCCCCAACGCCGGGTTTTGCGGCGCGTCGTCATGGATTTCGTCGAGATGACGCCCAATCGTCATCACAATTATTGCTGTGGGGGCGGTGGGGGAATGCTTTCCATGAGCGAATATGGAGAACGCCGGGTCGCTTCCGGGAGACGAAAAGCAGATCAAATCAGGAAAACAGAAGCCAAGATAATCGCCTCACCCTGCCACAATTGCGCGGATCAATTGATAGAATTGTCAAAACGATATAAATTGGGGACGGAGATTCAAGCCGTTGTTGAGTTGGTTTATTCCGCGCTGGTTCTCTGATGATGGATCTTCTCTAGACCTTGGTTGTTGAAAAGCGGTCCGCCGCAATCTGCGCCATAGCTTTGACCGCCGTTTCAATATGATCGCGGGTATTGAAGGGTCCCACTGAGAGCCTGACCGTTCCCCGAGGAACCGTCCCATGATGTTCGTGAATCAGCGGAGCGCAATGAAGACCGGTGCGTGTTTGAATATTATAGTCCACATCGAGGATAGTGCCGATGTCGGAGGCGTCATAATTCTCTGCGGTGATCGATACCGTCGCCACTCGATTTGTTAAACTTGTCGTGCCCCATATCTTCACACCAGGAATCTCGAGCAGTCCATCCTGCAATAGGCCGAGCAGCTCCATCTCATGACGATGGATATTTTTCACGCCCCGCTCCTCCACCCAGTCGAGGCCCGCCGAGAGGCCGGCAATACCCGCCAAATTCAATGTTCCCGCTTCCAGCCGGTAGGGGTATTCCTCCAAGTGAAGGGGGACAGCGCTTCTGACGCCGGTACCGCCGTAGATTGTGCCGGTAATCTCAGCGTCATCGGCGACACAGATGCCGCCGGTTCCAGTGGGGGCGAAGAGCCCTTTGTGTCCGGTGAAGGTCAGAAAACTAATATGGCATTTCGCCATGTCGATCGGAAGGACACCAGCCGTCTGGGCGGTGTCTACCGCAAAGGGAACTCCTTTCCCATGGCAGACAGCACCGATCGCTTCAAGGTTTTGCACGACACCGGTGACATTAGACGCATGGTTGACAATCACCAGGACCGTATTGCTGCGGATCGCCTTGCGGATATCTTCAGGATCGAGATACCCTTCGCCATCAGGTTTAACAAAAGTGGCTTCAGCGCCCTCGGCGATCTTGTGGTTAACAGGGCGGATGACGGAATTGTGTTCCAGAACCGTTGTGACGACATGATCTCCAGGCCGTACAAGCCCGTTGATCACCAGATTGAGGCTCATCGTTGCGTTGAGTGTAAAAACCAGACGGTTTGGATCTTTCTTTTTACCGGCGTCGACCAGGCTCTTGTTGAAGAAATTCGACAGTCTTTTGCGTGTTTGGTGGATCATCTTTTCGGCATTGAGCGCCAGATCACATCCCGTACGGCCTGGGTTGACCCCATTATCGCGATAAAAATCGCGAACGGTGTCATGTACGACCTCAGGTTTGGGGAATGAGGTCGCCGCATTATCAAGATAGATGATGCCGTCCGTCATTAGGGCCTCCGCGTTTCAAGATGAAAAAAGGCCGGTCATTCTCCGAACAACCAACACACATACCACGTTACTAAATATCGTGCTGGATAGCAATGAGGTCAAGGGAATCCCGGGTGGACCGAATCCTTGAATGTAATAGATCCTATTAATAAAACAAATCAGGAAGATAGAAAACTCTAATGAAATCAAAATCCGCATTGTCAATAGATGAGAACCTTGTCGGCTTCAAACGTCAACTGGGCCAGATCTCCAAGACGTGTCTGTAAGACGCCTTCCGCAAGCTCTTCTTCTTTGAGGCCCCGGGTTTCCATGCACGTCTTGCAGATCATAATGCATTGAGTTTGAAGGATCGGTTTCAATAATCGCTCAATGTTGTAATACCCATTGGGGGTGATCTGGCCTTGTTTGGCGCAGAGCACACCATCCGCCGTTAGATAGACCGTCAACTCCAAATCCTTTTCCACCCGCAGAAGAGCTTCCGCGAGTCGCAAGGCCTGGTAGGGCTTCTCGGATCCGTAGGGAGCATCATGAATGACGATCAATATTTTCATTGGCGGTGACCTTTCTGTCCGCTTCCGGCGGAGCGGTGGGTGACAGGGTTTCACTGTCGTTCCATCGCTGCGGATGGGGACAGCGCCCTTACTCTAGATCCAAGGATTTTCTTTTGCCACCTCTCGATGAAGCGACATTTTTATCTTGCTTGTTGCACAAATGTGCAATATAATTGGGTCATCATGAAGACCATGGACCGGGTTCTCCGAACTCTGAATGAGTGGATCTCCGAATGCGGCGCGCCACCGACCCTGAGAGAGCTTGCCCAGGCGCTCGGATTCCGCTCGACGAACAGCGTTCGATACCATCTTCGCCGGCTTGAGAGGGCAGGATTGGTCAGACGCCATCCTGGGATGGCGCGAGGCTTTGTGCCGGTGGCGCCGTCCGTAATCCCGCCTCCCCTGGAGGGAGATCAGATTCTGGAACTCCCCATATTAGGCAGAGTCGCCGCGGGTACGCCGATCAGCGCTGAAGAGAACAGAGAGGGTTCTATCGTTCTGGATCCCCAATGGAGAAAGAGGGGGGCGGCCTATGCCCTCATTATCAAGGGGAACAGCATGAGAGATGCCGGAATCTACGAAGGGGATCTGGCTTTGGTTAGACCGCAATGTCGGGCGGATCATGGGTCACTCATCGTCGCCCTCCTGGATGGGGAAGCGACCGTAAAGAGACTGGAGTTGAGGGGAAACCAAATCCGCCTCTGTCCATCCCATCCTGATTACGAACCGATACCGGTCTCCCGGGACAGCCGCTTCAGTATTCTCGGCAAGGTCGTAGGGATCATACGCCAGTATCCGGAGCGGGCGGTGGAGGGTCTGGTGCCATCATGACCGGCTCAGCACCGCAACGGCCCGGCGACCGGACAATCCTCCACATCGATATGGATGCCTACTTCGCGGAGGTGGAAATATTGTGCAACCCCTTGCTGCGGGGAAAGCCGCTTATTATCGGGGGCAGGCCCGGTGATAGAGGCGTCGTCGCAACCGCGTCATATGAAGCGAGGGCCTTTGGAATCAGGGCGGGGATGTCCTTAACAAAAGCCGAGCATTTGTGCCCGAACGCGATCTTCCTGCCGACAGATGCCGTAAAGTATCAAAGCTTCTCCATTCGGATTCTCAAGTATCTTCTTGAAATCACGCCGCGGGTCGAAATGTGGAGTATCGATGAGGCGTTTCTTGATCTATCGAATGTCATTGAGCCCCGTGCCGACCGCTTCATGATGCCGATGCCGTCTGGAAACGGCGGCCTTTCCAGCCGGCCGGTTCGTGAGACTCCCTTATTCAGGATGGCCTCGCGTATCCGCGACGGCATCGCCAAGGAGATCCGCCTTCCCTGTTCGATCGGTGGCGGTCCAAACAAACTCGTCGCAAAAATGGCGACCGGTCTTCATAAGCCGCGGGGATTGACCCTGCTCGGCCCCCGCGCCTTCCGGAGGCACTTCTGGCCGCGCCCGGTTGAAGATCTGATGGGCGTGGGTGAGAAAACGGGTCTTTTTTTGCGGCGCTTGGGGTTTCAAACGATCGGCGATCTGGCGGGCGCCGATCCGCGGCCGCTTTCACATTTAATGGGCGTAATGGCGTTCTCCATTGTGGCGGGAGCCCGCGGAGAAGAGGGATCCGCTGTCGTTCCGTACGGGGAGGCGGCGCCCCCGAAATCCCTGGGACACGAGCACACCGTCTCGCATGACCTCGTTCAAGAGGATGACGTGATGGCGTTGTTGCTGGCTCTGACAGATCTGGTCGGATATGATATGCGCCGGGGCGGCTATCTCGGACGCACCGTTGTGTTAAAGATGCGGACCCATTCGTTTAATACGATCACCCGGCAGAGAACACTTCCAGTGCCCACAAATGAAAATCGCGTCATATACTCCGTCGTACAGGATCTCTTTCGCCGGCACGCTATCGGAGAGCCTGTCCGTCTCCTGGGTGTCAAAATGGGACAGCTCATCCCTCAGCATCGGGAGGGGGCGGAATTCGCACCGGGAGAGCATCTCCTTCCCGAGGATCGCAAGTATCAGCGCCTGCTTAAGACCCTCGATCATCTTCGGAAGGAATATGGAACCGCGAGCATGTTTCGGGCGGCAACGATGGTTGGGAACAGAGAATGAACAAGAACCCGTGGGGCCCGCTCTTTGGCGGGGAGCAGGTTTGGGCGGGGAGGGGCGCCGCGCACCATCCACAGACTCCGGGTTTTTCGCTCTGGAGACCGGGTGATCCTGTATCGGTGCAGAAGATCCGTATCGGTACATCGGGTTATTCATTCCGGGACTGGATTGGACCCTTCTATCCCCCCGGCACACGGCCCGCCGAGATGCTTCCCTTCTATGCCTCCTGTTTTCCGGCGGTGGAGCTCAATGTGACCTATTACCGCCTGCCCCATGCGAACACATTTTCAAGGATTGAAAATAAGACGCCGAAGGGCTTTGAGTTCTTTGTTAAATTGCAAAGCGATTTGACGCACAAGCGGGGTTATAATCCTTCCGCTATTGAGGCCTTCCTCGAGGCGATACAACCCCTGCGCCAGGCGGGGAAGTACATCGGCGCTCTGGCTCAATTCCCCTGGTCTTTCCGCCGGACAAGGGAGAACCAGAAATATCTGGAATGGCTGGGAAGTCGATTCCCGGCCCGCCCCCTGGTCATTGAATTCAGGCATGATTCGTGGGCGGGTGAAGAGACCTTTCAATTGTTAAAGAATTCAGACTTGGATTTTTGCTCAGTCGATGAGCCGGATCTTCGGGGTCTATTTCCCCCGATGGCTCGCCGGACCGCCGCTATCGGCTATATTCGCCTCCATGGAAGAAACAAGAAGGATTGGTGGACCGGTCAAGGTTCCGAGCGCTACAATTATCTCTACTCAAAAGATGAACTTCAGGAATGGGTCGACAAGATCCGGGAACTGGCGGATCAATCTGAAAAGACATATGTTTTTTTTAACAATTGCCACGCGGGTCACGCCGTTCAGAATGCTCAGTACCTGGCTGCTTTGCTTCAGGGGGAAGGAGACTTTTTTAATCCGATCTAGCCCGGCCCAAAAATCGCCATACTTCCCGGAACATTGCCATTACAAGACCCGCCGTTATCAAGGATCCAAGATAGGTGCCGATCAGCTCGCCCCAGGCGAAGAGACGATGCTGATGCAGATTCTCGAAGGGAGAGATCCCTCCCCACGTGAACGGGGGATAGTAGGTGATGCGTCTCATTGGATTCGGATCGTAATCATGCAAGATGACATTGAGAAAGACGGCGAAGGTCATCATTCCCGCAAGCCAAGCCCAATTCCGTGATCTTCCGGCTAGCGCACATGTCAAGGGAACGGCCATGAAAAGGTGATTTTCATGCATGTGGGTGGAGAAAAAGAAAAAGAGCAGTGTGATGATGGCGGCGCTTTGAATCAACGCCGCCGTGAAGGTTGCGTCATCCTTGGCGCGCCGGAAAACCGGCCATGATCGGTAGAGAATGAGGAGGGAAAGGAGGCCGAAAAGCCCCAATCCGAAAATCTTGGGTGTCAGAGGCCCGAAGAATGGCGTATTGGCGTCCCTCCAAGCGCCGAGGAGCCACCAGAGATTGTGGCCGTTGACAGATGTGAAGGGCATCAGTCCCACATCAAAGAGCACGTGGTTCAGAACCGAGGATCCACGCCCCGTCATGAGAAAGGGGAGAAAGAGCACCAGCACGACGGCAACGCCGGAAAGACCGGCCGTCAACAGCCCCTTCCATCGGTCTCTGGCAAAGGCGGCGACAGCGACCAAGGGAGCGATCGGCGCCGCCAGCGGTTTCATCATTCCCCCCAAGGCGAGCGCCACACCCGAACCGGCCGCCCGCCCTCCACCGAGGAAAAAGAGAGACGCCAGAACGAAGGCGCTGTGAATGGCGTCCGGTTGGCCCCAATAGGCCGAATCCCACAGTACGGCGGGGTTGAAAAGATATATCAAGGCGGCCCATCGCCCCCACTTCGGTCCCGCTCGTTGCGGACCCCAAAGGCGCCGTCGAGAGATCAGGAGATAAAGAACGGCCGCGATGAGGATGTCGAAAATGAAGGGTGGAAGTTTGATGAGGAGTGTCAGGAGGGTGGAGTCGGGAATGGTTCCAAGGGGAGTTTCCGCCGCCAGGGCGAGATAGGCTTTTCCCAAAGGGTACAGGATGTAAATGTAGAGAGGGGGATAGTCGAAATCCACGGTGTCGTAAATCGAAGGGATGCCTTCCCGGCCGGCGCCCAGCGCCCAGCGCTTATAGGTTAGTGTATCGATGATGTAGCCGGGCTGAACGGCCAGAATCCAGCGGATGACAATATAAAAGATGAGAATCCAGCTGAAGGTTCTCCGACCCATCTCTCTCTCCAATCCTTCATTCAACAGCTTCCCAGAAGGGAGGATAGGCCGGGATCTTATGAGGCCTCTATCCATGTGTCAATACGGAGGCGCGCTGCGGCCGCAGGAATCGAGCCGATTTCCATACGCTCAAGTCAACAATATGGCCGGAAGTTTCCTTCGGGACAGACGCTCTTGACGGAAAGACCTCCTTATCTATAATCAATCCTGAAGTAAGAAAATCCAATATCAGTTGGCCGCAAGAAGGGGGGCGTGGTGCAGAGCTTTGGTTCAATAGATGAAATCCTGGATTTTGCTATCGCTCGAGAAGTTGAGGCCGCGAAGTTCTATCAGGAAATGTCAGGACGGGTGAAGCGGGACGCGATGAAGGATCTCTTTAGGGATTTTGCCAATGAGGAGCGGCGGCATAAGGCGAAGCTCGAGAAGGTCAAACAGGGAAAGCTTCTCCTCATCTCGGCGAAGAAAATCCAGGATCTCAAGATCGCTGAGTATACTGAAGAGATCGATATGTCTTCCGGCGCTGAATTCAATTATCAACAAGCTCTTATTGTGGCGATGCAAAGAGAAAAGAATGCCTTCAAGCTCTACAGCGATCTGGCCAAGCTGGCGGATGATGAAGGGGTTCGAAACCTTTTGCTTGAACTCGCCAATGAAGAGGCAAAGCACAAACTATATTTTGAGACCGAGTACGACAATCACATCCTGACGGAGAATTAGGTCCCTGGGTCATCTCTCAGATTGAACCCCAAAAGAGGAAGACTCCGGACATGGGGTGGGTTGAATAATGCAGTGCTCTCTAGGGGTCTGTGACCCCTTTTAACGTCAATAATTTAGCCTGCACAATATTGGTGGGATTAAGGCTTTTTATGGACATTCCGTATTTTGGACGAGGGATTCATATCCCCAAGCAAAAGCCGGTTGGTGACATTCTTGAGATTCCACCGCCCGACAAGGTGTTTCTACTTCTTCAACAATGCGCCGGCCCCATTTGCGTGCCTGTTGTTGAGGCTGGTGACACCGTGAAAATCGGGCAGCTCGTCGCTGAGGGCGCCAAGGGTCAAGCGCCGGATTTACATTCCCCTATTTGCGGTATCGTGAAGGGGCTTGAAGACGTCATCGCCCCGAATGGGACCGTAACAAAGGCGCTGGTCGTTGAAAGCAACGGCGGATTTGAGATGGAGACCTTCGAACCTGATCCCGATCCACTCTCGAAGAGCGGTGCGGAATTGCTCGAGGAGATCAGGAAGGCCGGCATCGTTACCAGCCGCCGGGAGGCTCATTCGCTTGAGGCTCTCATCCGCGAGGCGATGGACCCGCATGGCTTCGTTTCGGCGACCGGCTCTGTTATCGCCCGGCCGGTCCGGCAGATCGCCGTGCGATTTACGGATGTTGATCCTCATTTGGCGACCCTGAAGACCATTACAAGGGAAATCGGCGAGAAAACGGATCGCTTGCATCTGGGTCTTAAAGTTTTACAAAAGATCACCGGAACCAAGGATCTGCACTTTGTCCTGGATCGGAATCAAGACGCTCCGGGATTGGTTCAGTTGGCTGAAGACAATGAATACTCAATCCTCAGAGTCAATGCCGGGACCTACCCTTCTGCGGCCGATCCGCTCGTGGCCTGCGCCATCGGCGGTCGTGAACCGGATGTTGCGTTCCGCGGTGTTCATGAAAGCGGTGAGCTGGTGCTGGATGTGGATACGGTGCTGCGGGTCGCCCGCGCCGTCGCTGAGCGGCGGCCCGTTCTCGACCGGCTAATTACGGTCGGCGGCTCCTTTGGAGTAAAGGTCGTCAAGATTTATATCGGTATGACGCTGGCCGACATCGCAGAGGCCGCCGGGGAAACGGAGGAATACGGAAAAGTTCTGGTCGGCGGACCGCTTCAAGGATCCGCATTACATACCCTTGATTTTCCGATGGCCAAAGATTCGACGGCCATCTGGTTGTTCAGGCCGGAAGAAGTGGTGGAGGAGGTGAACCACCCCTGCATCAGCTGCGGGCTCTGCGTGATGGTATGTCCGATGAGGTTATTGCCCGGCTTGTTGTCCCGTTATTGCGAATTCGGCAAATGGCAGGAGGCGGAAGAGGCGCACCTTTTCTCCTGCATTGAATGTGGTTGTTGTTCTTATGTCTGCCCGGCGGAACGCTCCATGGTTCAGTTCATGGTGCATGGGAAGAACGAGGTGCTCGCTTTGTGGAGGTCCCGCTGATGTCGAATAGCCGATATGTGGTTTCACTGTCCCCTCACATCCGCTACGGACGCACGATACGCGGGATGATTCTCACGACGATGATCGCATTGGCGCCCTCCGTCATCTGGGGTGTTTTCACTTTCGGCTTCAACGCGCTGCTGTATGTGGCGCTCGGCGTCTTCGGCGCCGTCGGTATGGAGTTTTTGTTAAACAAGATCACCCGCCGGCCGATATCAATCGGCGACGGTCATGCCGCTCTCGTCGGTCTCATGGTGGCGATGCTCGTGCCTGCCGGTGTGCCATGGTGGGTCGTTTTTGACGGCGCGGTTTTGGCTATTCTTATCGGCAAGATGCCGTACGGCCCCCTTGGAGGCGCCCCGTTGTCACCCGCCCTTGTCGGGCTTCTCATCATGGTCGTTTCCTGTCCGAATGAGTTTGCGAAAAATGTCTATCCGATAAACGCCCCGGAGACGCGGATCGAGGGTGTCGCGCCCGCGGAAAGTCCGCAGACAGCCGTCCGGATCGATCCGAGTGACGCGGGGGATTACAGAATCAGTGATCTCTTCCTTGGAAGACAGGTCGGTCCCATCGGCACCGTTTCCCCCATGCTGCTGCTCCTCGGCGGGCTGTTTCTCATCTGGCGCCGGGTTTCGAGATGGCGGGGACCGGCCGGATTCATTGCTGGGATGCTCCTTTCAGGCGCCGTTGCGCATGCCGTGGATCCCGGACTCTATCCCCCGGTGCTGTTCCAGCTCTTCACGGGTATCGCCATGTTCGGCGCCTTCTTTCTATGCACTGAGTGGACATCAACCCCGGTCACTCCCTGGGGACTCTTTCTTTTCGGTTTCATGGCCGGGCTGCTGACAATCATACTTCGACTTTCCGGTTTGCCGTACGGCAGGGTGCCTTTTGCCATCATGATCATGTCGCTCGCAACCCCGCTTTTCGACAGGATCACTCCCACACCCTTCGGAAAGGTGGTGCGCCATGCGTGATCAAATCTGGTTCATGGTTTTGGTGCTTGCGGTTGTGGGTTCATTGGCCGGAATGGCTCTCTCCGCCGTCAAGTCGGTCACTGATCCGGTGATTGAGAAGCGGATTTTAGAGACAAAAATCAAACCGAGCCTTGATGACTTTTTCGGTCCGCTGCAGCCGGATAACGATGTTATAGCGGATAGGATCGTACTGGATCTCGGGAAGGACTCCCGGGGCAGGAAACTGCGTCTTTCCGTATTCACGGCGAAGAAGGGCGGCAAGGTTATCGGCGCCGCCTTGCAGACGGCCGGCGGAGGGTACGGCGGAGATATTCAAGTCTTGACGGCGTTTGATCTTGTACAAGAAGAAATTCTCGGCGTGAAAACTCTGGATCAAAAAGAAACACAGGGCCTGGGGGCCCGCGTTGCGAATGACAAGGAACCGTTCATCCAGCAATTTAAGGGAATGAAGTTCTCAAGCGGGATCAAGCTGCGTGCTAACGGTGGAGAAGTAGACGCTATTTCCGGAGCATCGATTTCTTCGACCGCCTACGCTGAGGCGGTCGATCGGGCCGCCGCGCTTCTCGAAGAGCGCCGGGCCGATATTATCGGAAAGTAGAGAGGTACACGACGATGAGGACCCCTCTTCAAGAGTTCACCAAGGGTTTTTGGGAGCAGATTCCACCGTTTCGATTGGTACTCGGCATATGTCCCACGCTGGCTGTCACAAAATCCTTGGAAGGCGGCTGGGGGATGGGCTTGGCGACGACCTTCGTGCTCGTCTGTTCCAATATTTTTGTTTCCGCGCTTCGAAAGGTCGTTCCCCCCAAAGTGAGGATCGCCACTTTTATTGTTATTATCGCGACATTTGTTGTCATCACTGAATTGGTAATGAAAGCATATACCCCGATGTTATCAGATTCCCTGGGGGTATTTATCCCGCTCATCGTGGTGAATTGCATCATCCTCGGCCGGGCGGAAGCCTTTGCATCCAAAAACGGTGTCGGACGATCCCTGCTCGACGGATTGGGCATCGGGCTTGGTTACACATTAGCCCTATCCGCCATTGGGTGTATTCGCGAGCTGTGCGGAACCGGCGGTCTGACATTGTTTTCCCAGGCGAATCTGGGCGTATCCCTTATTCCCTTGGCCGATGGCCAGGAATTCCTTTTTAAGTTTATGGTGGATCCTCCCGGTGCTTTCGTCACCCTGGGGGGAATGCTGATGCTTATGAACATTATCAGCGCGCGTTCGGCCAAGGCCGCATAGGGAGCACGTCATGTCTGAATATTTACTCCTCGTCGTCTCCGCCATCTTGGTTAACAATATTCTCTTGGCGCAATTCCTTGGGAATTGCCCATTTTTAGGCGTGTCCCAGAAAATGGGGACCGCGACCGGAATGGGGATGGCGGTCATTTTCGTGTTAACCCTTGCCGGCGCTATCACCTGGATCGTGCAGTGGTATTTGCTGGTGCCCTATGAGCTGGAGTATCTCAGAACCATCGCCTTTATTCTTGTGATCGCCGCATTGGTTCAGCTGGTCGAGATTGTTCTTCAGAAAACCGCACCGGCCTTATACAACAGCTTGGGTATCTTCTTGCCCCTTATTACAACGAATTGCGCGGTACTTGGTGTGGCGATTATCAATATCCAGAAGGACTTCGATTTTATAAACACATTGATATATTCATTTGCCTCTGCGGTCGGATTTGCTCTCGCGCTCGTCTTGTTTGCGGGGCTGCGGGAACGATTCGCCCTCACCCGTATGCCGAAAGCGCTGCAGGGAACCGCGTCGGGGCTCATCACGGCAGGTCTCATGGCCCTGGCATTTCAGGGGTTTAAGGGTTTGATCTAAAACAAGAGGTCAAAATAAGATGTTCGTTGCGGCTTGTGTCATCGGAGGAATCGGGTTCCTTGCAGCACTAGGTCTGGGTGTCGCCGCGCGGTTCTTCGCCGTTCACGTTGATCCCAAAGTTCTCGAGATCGAGGAGGCATTGCCGGGGGCGAACTGCGGCGGATGCGGCTTTTCCGGGTGTTCGGCGGCGGCGTTGGCCGTCGCAAAAGGTAAGGCGGGCCCGGATCTCTGTGTCGCCGGCGGAATCGAGGTGGCTGAGGCGGTTGCGGAAATCCTGGGTCTATCCGTGGAAGCCGGGGAAGTCGGCATCGCTGAATTGGGATGCAAGTATGGGATGGATGATGCCCACCTTCGCTTTGATTATGCCGGTGTTCCCGATTGCCGGGCCGCCGCATTGGTCGGCGGCGGCGGCAAGATTTGTACAATGGGATGCCTGGGTTTGGGAACTTGCGTCAATGCCTGTCCGTTTGGCGCCCTGGTCATGGGCGAAGACGGCCTGCCGCATGTGATCGCCGAGAAGTGCACGGCGTGCGGTACCTGCGAGCGAGTCTGCCCCAAAGGGATTATCCGGGTTCAGACGCCCAGCCGCCGGTTCACGCATGTACAAACCGAGGATGATTGTGTCGCTCCCTGCCAGGCGACCTGTCCCGCCCAGATCGATATTCCGGATTACATAGCGGCCATCGGCCGGGGTGAGTTTCTGGAGGCGGTGCGAATCATCAAAGAGGCCAATCCATTCCCATTGGTTTGCGGCCGGGTTTGCCCCCATCCCTGCGAAGCCGCCTGCCGGCGGGGAGAGGTTGACGAAGCCATCAATATCAACCATCTCAAAAGGTTTGCCGCCGACTTCGAAATGACTTCCGGACAGCACGTGCTTCCCCAAGTCCTTTCGGATACGGGGAAGCGGGTCGCGATCATCGGCGGTGGCCCTTCTGGATTGACCTGCGCCTACTATCTGGCGCGCTTGGGTCACAAAGTAAAGGTCTTTGAGGCGATGCCGGAACCGGGCGGCATGCTCCTCTACGGCATTCCCGAGTACCGTCTGCCGAAGAAGACGCTGGCCTGGGAGATTGACGGTATTCTTCAGCTGGGTGTCGAGTTGGAATGTAATACAAAGATGGGCAAGGATTTCACACTGGATGACCTAATTAACCAGGGATTTGATTCGGTCTACATAGCGGTCGGCGCCTGGGATTCACGCCGGTTGGGTGTGCCTGGAGAACATGATTTTGAAGAGGTGGCGAGCGGAACGGAATTTTTAATTAAGCGCGGTTTGAGGGAGGACACACCGATCGGCAAAAATGTCATGATTGTCGGCGGCGGCAATACGGCGATGGACGCCGCGAGAACTTCCTGGCGCCTGGGCGCTGAAAATGTCTACCTGCTTTACCGGCGATCGCGAAAAGAGATGCCGGCTAACGACATTGAAGTCGCTGAAGGGGAGCATGAGGAAATCAAATATCATTTCCTCGCCGCCCCGACAAAATTGGTCGGCGAGGGTGGACGGCTGAAGGCTTTGGAATTCCAAAAAATGGAGCTTGGTGAGCCTGATGCCTCCGGCCGACGCAGGCCTGTGCCGGTTGAAGGTTCTGAAATGGAGATTGAGGTCGACAATGTTTTCAGCGCGATCGGGCAATCCCCGAATCTGGACTGTCTCGATGCCGGTGACTTGGCCAAAATGATAGAGCGGACACGATGGAACTCGATCGACGCCAAGGAAGGCACCATGCAAACGGCTCTCAAACAGGTCTTCGCCGGGGGTGATGACTGGCGTGGCGCCGCCACGGCGGTGGAGGCGATTCGAGACGGACGTTTTGCCGCGCGATCGATTCATATGAGCCTTATGGGCGAAGAGATGGAGCTTCCATCCAATTGGTACCGTAAGGCGCCGAATCTGCCGGGTATCGATAGGGGGGTTTCCTTTGAGAGGGGAGCGCGTGTGAAAATGCCGGAGCTCAGTGTTGATGAGCGCCGGCTGAATTTCAATGAAGTTGAACTCGGATTAACTGAGGAGATGGCCAGGAAGGAAAGCCGGCGCTGCCTCCAATGCGGGCTTATCTGTTATCAAGGCTATCGGAAGAGTTTTCCATGATAAGAGAGAGATTGTTCACAGCAGCCGCTCTCTGCGGTTTGATTCTGGCGTTGGGTTGTGGTCAGGGCGATAAAGCCGTCTCCACGGAGAGCGGGATCTCGGAGTGGTCCTTGCCCTATCAACGTATCCCGACCGGTGGGGAAGATCCGGCGGAATATGGGCCGGATGATTCTACTGTTCTCGCGGAGATGCCCGGGAATATGGGAGAGGTCGGTTTTTCGCATTTCACACACGCCTCCAATGCCATGAACGGCTACCGGATCCCCTGCCGTGTTTGTCATCACAATGTCGCCGAAGGGGAGGATCCCGGGGAGCGATGCGCCGATTGCCATCGTCCACCGCATGATGGAGATCCGGCGCACGGCGGTCCCGATGACAATATGCTGTTCATCGGCAAAAACCAAGATCCGGCGAAAGTGCTGCCCGTACCCTTCACTCACTTCAGCCATGCCTCGAATCAGGGGCATAAGATTGCCTGCGAGACTTGCCACCATACCGGCGATCTCATGGCATGCAGTGAATGCCACCAGGCGGATGTCTCGCTCGTATCCGAAAAAGGTAAGTTTATCCCCAAGATGAAACGCGCCGCTCACTTGAAGTGCAAAGGATGCCACCAAGCGGTGAATGATCGCCACCCGGAGGCTCCGGCCCCGATCACCTGCAAGGGATGCCATACGCTTGAGGCCCCGCGGCGTCTGGCCGGCCCCCTTTCCCTGGACCGCGCTTATCATCTGGATTGCATTGGATGCCACCAACGGGTCGCCCTGGCCATTCCCGGTGCGCATGCGCCGGGGGGAGATTGCGGCGGATGCCATCGGTGGGAAAAGCCGCCGAAGGATGACAGCGCGGGTACAACGATGTCGATGGTGGCTCTAAACGACCTGGGACCCTCGGCATTGGAAATCTCCTTCGGCCAGGATCGCAAACCGACGACTCCGCTGAATCACCGGCATCATCAGGAGCTGATCGAACATTGTGAAACCTGTCATCATGAAGGTCTTGATATCGCGACCTGCAGCGATTGTCATGAGGCGGAAGACGCCAAGGAGATCTATCACCAACTCTGTATCGGGTGTCATGAAGAGCTCGGCGCGCCGGCACGGTGTTCCGCCTGCCATCCGGAACATTAAATCTTGAATATGAAAAACGGCCGCAGGGGCAGCGAGTTATGAATCATACATGCCATGAAGAGGCCGTCGTCACGGGGTTGGCTCCGGGGAATCAAGTTGTCATCGCGGTTCGCAGAGCCGAGGCCTGCCATCAATGCTCCGCCAAAAGCGCTTGCGTCACTCTCGGCGGCCAGTTTAAGGAAATGTCTCTCACCGTGCCCAACACGATACAGGCCCGGCCGGGAGACCGAGTTCAATTGGCCCTTTCCGAAACCGATGTCGTCAAGCTTTCGTTCGCGCTCTATCTCCTGCCGGCGCTGACACTCATCGCCGGAGCGATCCTCGGCAACCGCTTCGCCGGATCTTTCGGGAGCGACCCCAATTTGATCTCTCTTCTGGGCGCCCTCGCCGGTGTCATCATAGGTCTGATCGGTGCGCGGTTGCTCAGCAAGCGGATGAGCAAGGACGGCCGCTACAACCCACGTCTTACACGCATTATCAGATCAGGAACGGATATTGATTCGGACGCCACCACTGAATCAAGCGACACAAAGGAGTGATCATCGATGTCAGAATGGCAAGCTGTCGATTCCACAGCGGGAAATGCGAACCTATCCAATGACGAACTTCGCGCGGCCCTGGCCGACGCCAGCAAATTGTGGCTCGCCCACGACGGCTTGTGGTTTCTCGAATGGGAGAAGCGCCACGGCATGGAAGAGGCGATCGAGGCCGATACGGAGGCGTGGCGTGTTTTCGCGAAGTTGGAAGCACGGCGCATTATGAAGCGTTTGGGAATCGAACCTGGAGGCGGGATTTCCGCATTGTTAAAGTGCTTGCCCCACCGGCTCTATGCCAACATCTGCCGTTTTACAATGCACCGGCGCGGCGATAATGAAGCGAAGATCCGCATGAACGAATGCCGTGTGCAGGATGCGCGGGCGCGTAAAGACCTTCCGCCGTTTCCTTGTAAAAGCGTCGGTATTGTCGAGTTTTCAACCTTCGCCAAGACGGTGGATAGGCGCTTTGAAGTCGAGTGCGTTCAATGTCCGCCCGATGAGATGAGTCCGGGCGGCTGGTGCGAGTGGGTGTTTACGCTGTCTGAATAAGCAGGGCGCTATTGCAGATCAGTCCTGGGCGCTCTGATCGTCAGATTAGTGTATTATCTCCCCACGAGACAGAGCCAGCATGAACTCCTTGAGGGGGAATACGGTGACCGACCATCCTGTAAGCGCTCGGCCCCGCAATAGACACCGAAGCATTTCTGAATCGATCCGGATTCCTTGAGTTCCTATAAAGATCGGGAAGATTCCATCCGCCATTGCGCACCCGCTATGATTCCAATCCCGATGATTTACTTCCTGGATTTCAGATACGCGTCAATGGCCTTAGAGGCTGATGCGACGTTGTCTGTAGCGAGGACATCGGCGCCATTGCGCAGAAGATCAATATAGACTTTAACGCCATTGGCGTCGGCGCTGCGATCAAGGTTTCCCATTGTTCCTAGAATGGTGCGGATCCCCGCTCGGTGAAGGGCTTGATAGACCTCAGAGGAGGGCTCGGATACACCCACAAAAGCAATGAGGTTCTCAGGGGGAACCAAGCTTTGGAGCAAATAGTCAACGCCTTCCATGCCCTGGGCGGAGCAGGAGATCACAATCTCAGGATCGAGCTGGTAAAAAAGTTCGGCGGTGTGCCAGTTGTACGTAATGACGATGGTGTAACTGTGAGCCTCATGTTTTTGGATGCTTTGAACGATCTCCGCGGGCATCACGGGTCTTTTGAAATCCAGCTCAAGGATCGCTTTGCCTCTGGCCCATTCAAGAGCCTCGGCCAGCGTCGGAATGCGATACTCCGTGGTCATTCCATCACCATCGACAAGATTGAGCTCTTTAAGCTCCGCCAATGTATACTCCGGCACACCACCTTCGCCCGTGGTCGTGCGACTGAGATCATCATCATGGAGAAGCAGGAGGACATCGTCTTTTGATTTCTGAATATCGATCTCAATGAGGCAGGGCGCGAAGGCGAGGGAGCGCTCAAAGGTCGCTATGCAGTTCTCTGGAAATCCCGGCGCCGGCCCGCCGCGATGAGCGCCGATAAGGGGCGTCCCATCAGGATGCCATCTCAGGTATTCGCTTAACTCGGAGAAACTCTCAAGGGATACAAAATGCTCCCCAGCCTTATGACCTGGGGAGCATGCGATACAGAGAAGGATCAGCAGGAGGGTCGTGATCCGGATTCTCATATTCCGGCCTCCTCTACCAGATCCCCGTTTTGAGATATTCATCGATCGCTTTGGCCGCCGTCTGGCCGGCGCCCATGGCGAGAATCACCGTCGCCGCGCCGAGGACAATATCCCCGCCCGCAAAAACGCCTCTCTTATTTGTTTTGCCGGTCGCTTCGTTGGCTTCGATATTTCCCCAGCGTTTTATCTGAATATCCGGGGTCGTCTGCGGGATCAGGGGATTGGGGCCGTTGCCGATAGCGACCACGATCGTATTGACATCATAAGTATGTTCGCTGCCCTCAATGACGACCGGTCTCCGGCGGCCGCCCGCATCCGGCTCGCCAAGTTCCATCTTGACGCACTCCAGCGCCTTCACACGGCCTTTATCATTACCAAGCACTCGTGTCGGGCTGGTGAGGAGGAAAAGCTCAACTCCCTCCGCTTCGGCGTGCTCGATTTCCTCATGCCGGGCCGGCATCTCCTCGCGGCCCCGGCGGTAGATCAGCAGGGATCGCTCCGCGCCGAGCCGCAGCGCCGTGCGGGCTGAATCCATGGCGACATTACCCCCACCGATGGTGGCGACGACGCCGCCTCTGGCAAGGGGTGTGTCGTAAGAGGGGAAATCATACGCGTGCATGAGATTTGAACGGGTGAGGTATTCGTTCGCCGAGTAGACGCCGATGAGGTTCTCGCCGGGGATGTGCATAAAGACAGGCAGACCCGCGCCGGTACCGACAAAGATGGCATCAAAGCGTTCAAGCATCTCATCAATCGTCTCAATCCGCCCGACTACATAATTGCAATGAATTTTGACGCCCATCTTCTTCAAGATATTCACTTCGGCTTCAACAATAGTGTTGGGCAGCCGGAATTCGGGGATCCCGTAAATCAGCACGCCGCCCGGTTTGTGCAAGGCCTCGAAGACCTCGACCTCATGGCCCATACGCGCGCAGTCAACGGCGGCGGTGAGACCGGCAGGCCCGGATCCGACAATCGCCACTTTCTTCCCGGTCGGAGGAGCAACTTTGGGAACATCGACCTGATCGGATTCACGCTCCCAATCAGCGAGGAAACGCTCCAGGCGGCCGATAGCCACCGGCTCACCCTTCTTCCCGAGAATACACTTTGCTTCACATTGCGTTTCCTGGGGACACACGCGTCCGCAGATGGCCGGGAGAATATTCATCTGTTTCAGCAGGCGGACGGCGCTGCGAAAATCCTTTTCACTGATCAGCCGGATAAATCCGGGAATGTCTATGCCCACGGGGCATCCGCTGACACACAGAGGTTTTTTGCATTGGATGCAGCGAGAGGCTTCAAGAACCGCCATATCGGCGGAATACCCAAGAGCGACTTCGGTAAACTCACGGCTCCGCTTTTTCGGATCCTGCTCCGGCATCGGTTGTCTTGGAATCTTGACCTTCTTCGGTTTCGTTTCTGGTGCCTTCTTTTCCGTTGAATCCACTTCTATTTCTCCCCGCTCAAATTTTCGGCCTGCCGAATCATCCTGCATCCTTCGCCGTGAGCTTCGTTCCAGCGCTTCAACGCCTTGCTTTCCTCGTCATTATAGGAATGCAGGCGGTTGGTCAGTTCGTCAAAATCGACTTTGTGGCCGTCAAACTCTGGACCGTCGACACAGGCAAACTTGGTTTCGCCCCCCACGGAAACACGGCATCCGCCGCACATCCCTGTTCCGTCAATCATGATCGTATTGATACTGACAAAGGTGGGGATCCCATACGGCTCGGTTGTTTTGGATACAAACTTCATCATGATGGCCGGACCGATGGCGACACAGAAGTCAATCCTTTCACCGGCGTCAATCATTCTTTGCAAAGGTCCCGTGACAAGGGCCTTTTCCCCATAAGAGCCGTCGTCCGTGGTAACGATTGTCTCATCACTGATCGCCTTCATCTCGTTCTCAAGAATCAAGAGGTCTTTCGACCGGGCGCCGAGAATCGTGATAATCTTATTTCCCGCCTTCTTCAGGGCTTGAGTAATCGGGAAAAGGGGAGCGATTCCGATGCCGCCGCCGATACAGACGACCGTACCGAAATTTTCGATATGCGTCGGCTTGCCCAGGGGACCGACGATATTCTCTATGACATCGCCCACTTTCATTTGTGATAATTGCGTCGTGGTCTTTCCGACAACCTGGAAGATGAGTGTGATCGTGCCGGCCTCAGAATCGGCGTCGGCTATCGTCAGCGGTATCCGCTCGCCGTATTCATCAATTGATAGAATAATGAATTGCCCCGCCTTCCGTTTACGGGCAATTTGAGCCGCTTCAACCACCATCCGAAACACAGCCGGACCCAGAACTTCCATTTTTAAAATCTTATGCATGCCTTCGCTCCTGGAAAGGGAGATGGGCTCCCGATTCGACAGATCAGTCTTCTCAAAAATCAGGCATCCAGAATCCGGATGCCACGACCCCCGATACTAACCCCTTGAGACCTTTCGTTCCAGGGGAGAATTCTGAAACCGAAAAAGGCCTAACTGACTGGAAAGACGAAACCTTGCGGCTCCGCCTCTCTTTACTCGATGATTCGTATTTCTGCATCCAGCAATTTGTCTAGGACCAAGCCTGTTCCCATTATAACATCAAACAAGGGTTCCATTTCCAGCTGGTATTTACCCCGGATGGAGCAATAGCTCCCAGAAACACGTAGAATCAATTTATGCGACATATCTGCACAATACTGGCTTTGGGTGCTCTCAGCATGAGTGTCCAGGCATATGCCGCCGGCCCGAAAACGGAGCCGGTGAATATGGAAATCGTCGATGGCGTCCCTCATATCCTGAATGGAACGATTCCCAGTTCGGGTGTGGAAATCCTCGAGCTGAAAGAACAATGGCGGATTGGCGGGGACGACGACGAGATTCTTCTTGGGGTCATCGTTGCTGCTCTTAATGATGACGATGGGAATGTTTACCTGCTCGATAACAGCCTGACCCAGGTCAACGTGTTCTCGCCGGAAGGGGAATTCCTCAGAGCGATCAGCCGGAATGGCGAGGGGCCAGGAGAGGTCAATCATCCCATTCATATGCTGTGGATGCCCGATGGGGCACTGGGAATAGTCCAAGGGTACCCCGGCAAGATTGTAAAAGTCAACCGAAAGGGTGATCCGATGGGGACGGTGAGCAGCATGACAGCCGATCCCTCCGCCGGCGGTTTTATCATTATGAGGGACGCCTATTTTCGAAATGGGATCTTCGCCGTTTGCGGAGAACGCATGACGATGAGTGATGAAGGTTTTGACCGCTCCCGCTTTCTCGCTCTTTGGGATCTGGACGGTACCGAGACCATCCGTCTGCTTGAAACCAATGTTCCATCACCGCTGGGGCAGCCTCGTTATATAGAGAAAGACGAATACTTTGTTTATGGCGGCCGGTGGACGCTGGGGCCGGATGGACGGATCTATGCCGCGCCCGAACGCGATTTCTACTCTATAAATGTTTACAAGCCGGATGGCTCCCTAGAGAGAGTCATTAAACGCGAATTCACATCCTGGACACGGACCCCGGAGGAGAAAGCGTTTATTGGGCCGGATATGAATATGGTCGTGAATGGGGAGGTTGTGGAATTCGAGAGAGAAGTTGAAGATCGGGATCCCTGCATTACGAATCTTCGTGTTTTCGGGACCGGTGAATTATGGGTCTACCACAGCTTCAGTGGACATGATCAACCGCCGGGGATACTCCAGACATATGACATATTCGATGCAGAAGGGCTGTTTTGGAAACAGGTGGCGATTGCTGTTCCCGGTGATGCTCAAAATGATCTACTCATATGGACGGATGACCGGCATGCGATTTTGATCAAGGGCGCCGGGTCTGGTCAAGCGCCGGGTGATGGCAGCGGCGACGAGGGCGATGCAGAGGATGGGGGAGAACCTATCGAAATCATCTATTACAGCCGATAAGAATCCGTCAAGAATCGATTGAATGTAAAAGAGCGCATCCGAAGATCCGCTCTTTTGCCGTATTGAGCTTGAATTTATATAAGACTGGAATTTAAAGACGACTTATTTCAATAGTATCATACGTCTTGTTTCCTTTTGAGATCCCGTCTCCAGTTGATAAAAATAGACTCCCGCTCCGGCATCGGAACCCTGCGCATTGCATCCATTCCAGGTCACCGTGTGGGATTCGGCGCCTTCCCAAGCGCCGTTTTTCAGCAAGCGCACGAGCCGCCCCGACGCATCGTAGATCCCCAGACGGACGAATGCCGGCGATCCGAGCCGGTAGGAGATTGCCGTCGATCGGGCGAATGGATTCGGTGAACTTCTAAGGGCCATCAAGGATGTCACCGCGGGTCCGGAAGTCGACGATGATATCATCTCGTTTCTAAAAATCCAGATGCCCCCCGTGTAAATCATGTCATCCTGAGCAGCAATACAGCGGGTGTGATATCCCGGACGGGTATAAATAGCGGCGAATTTCAACTGGGCCGGGTCGCTGATATCATAGGCCCGCAAGTCTCCATAATAATCACCTGTGTAGACATACTCATCCGTCAGCCCGAACGTGGTAACCGGCCCGCCATCAAGCTCAAGGAGGTCGATCGGTTGCGGATTATATGGATCTGAAACATCAAACGACATCAGGACATATCCATACTCTGCCACGACACCGGTGAGGAAGACAATACCTCCGGCGACGCCGATATCGGTCGCCTTGTACATCGGATAGCTGCCGAGAATTTCAGGGATGCCCTCGATTGTATAATCCACGACCTGAAATCCCCCATTGCCGGCGTAATAGGCATAAGGGCCGGCGACGGCGACAGCATAGGGATCATTTTCAGGCAGAAGATTGTGGATGGTCGGACTTTCAGGAGTGGAGATGTCGAGGGTGAGAAATCCCTTATCATAAACCGTCAGGAAGGCATAATCCCCGGCGATGGCAAGGTCGCCTGATCCAGGGATTCCATAAAGAGCTACCTCTTCAGGCACAGCGGGATTCGAGATATCGATGATTCTCATACCCTGGGAGCTGCCGAGGTAAACAAAATGATCCTGAATAGCAATATTTTGTACATAATCATCATCGGTTCGATAGAGACCGATCGGTGTTGGATCGGTCGGATCTGAAACATCCATCACCCTGAGCCCGGAATAAGACTCGGCGATATAGGCCAAATCGTTTTGTACAACCAGATCGGTACCGTAAGATCCGGAGAAGCAGAAGGAGATCTCTTTAAGTTTCATTGGATTGGATCCATCGACGATTCGCATCCCCCGAGTGAAAGCGGCCACATAGATTAAGTCGTTGACGCACTCGATGCCATAGGTGCCGTAGGGTGCATCGAATCTGGACACCTCGATTGGGTGTGATGGGTCGGAAATATCGACCGCCCGGAGACCCGAACCACGGCAGGCGACAATGGCAATATTGTCAATGAGATCGACCTCGAGAGGCTGACCATAGGCATTATAGAGACTGACCCACTGAGGCGATGTGGGATCCGAGATATCATAGATCTCCATGCCGGTTCCTTCAGCGGCGAGATAGGCATAGCGCCCTCTCAGCGTCACCCCTTCAAAGCCGTAATAGGGTCCTTCAGGAATGAGAGCGACCAGGGTGGGTGAGGTGGGATCCGCAATATCCAAAATAAAAACGCCGTCCCAAGTCGATACAAAGGCGTAGTGATCGCGGATAGCTACATCCTGAGCGAAGGCATTCTGGTCGAAATGCCCGATCTCATGGGGATCGGTCGGGTCCGAAACATCAAAAATCCTCAAATCGACCAGGCTTTCGACCACGAAAGCCAATCCACCGCTGACGGTAACCGCCTTCGCCTGCGTGCCGGCGGGCGCGGAGCCGATGATGGTCGGCGCCGAGGGCTGAGTGATGTCGACAATCTGTAAACCGAATGCGGAATCGGCGATGTAGGCCAAAGAACCGACAATATCAATCCCTTGAATGACGGATGGGAGCAAGATATCACCCACATGTATAGGTTCGCCCGGCTTGCTGATATCCACGATCTGCAAACTTGAGGCGGCGCCATAATAGGCGAGGTTCCCCGCAACCTTGACATCGAAACAGGGACCTCGTTCCCAGCGGCCGAGCAATGAAATGTCATCGCATTGTGCGATCTGTGGAGATCCCAATATGCATACGCAGCAAACCATCCCTTGGATCAGGCGAAACAGAACATCAGGGTATCCTCTCATCACGGCCTCCTTATTATCAGACAGGATATTATATTCACATTCAAAAAGGCTGAGAATCCGCAGATCTTTCCTCGCGTCCCAATTGTAGAACAGCCAGGTGGAGGGGGCAATCCCGAGAATTGGTTCGAGTTGCGGAGTCCCCTCGTCACGCCTCTTGTGATGGAGCTATTGGACGCTATAGTGAAATAAAGGGCGGGGTCTTTCGACACCGCCCTTATCTCCTTATTTGTATTACTTGGCCAAACCAGCCGGTTCAGGCCGGCTGGCTCGATACGATTAGTCTTCGGTTTCCTCGCTCGCGACGCGCTCCTTGCGATCCGCCAGCTTCTTCAGCCCGGCCGCCGCGAGACCGGCGAGCAGTGCCGCCCCCGCCGGACCGGCCGCCACCGATGCCAGGTTGGATCCTTGATCGATCTGCCAGGCCGCGAATTTCTCTCTGCCCCGGCGCTTGATCGAATCGAGATCGCCTTTGTTCGGATTGACTGGAAGTCCGTAAATCTCCAGCCGTTCTGGAAGCACATAGATCGAGTGCATACCCCCCTGCTGCTTAATACCGTAGACATTGGCATTAGGGAAGCCCTGCGCCTTCAACTCCTCGACTCGGTCCACGGCAAGAGCGTACATCTCAGTTTTCTCGCCGTAGCGAATCGCATGAGTGGGACAGGTCTTGGCGCAGGCGGGAAGCTTGTTATTAGCGACACGATCAACGCATGATGTGCACTTCTTTGACTTCTCCGCTTCCTCGTCCAAATGCGGCACTCCGAAGGGGCAGGCATCGACACAGGATCCGCAGCCGATACAGAGTTCCTGATTGACATAGACCGTTCCAAATTCCGGATGCCGCGTCATCGCCTTGTGCGGTTCCACCGGGCAAACGTCAATGCAACTCGCATCAGTGCAGTGGAAGCAGTGGTGGCGACGGAAGAGCCATTGCACCTGTTTCTTCTCATCAACCTCATAGAATTTGAGAATCGTCCATGTCTTGGAGGACAAGTCCGCCGGATTCTGATATCCGCCGGGCGCCGCGAAGAAACAAGTCTTCTCCCCGGGAAGGTAGTTCCACTGTTTGCAGGCTACCTGGCAGCTCCGGCAGGCGATGCAGAGCGATCCATCATAATAGAAAGAATTCTCTGCCATGATTACACCTCCTTCGCTACGTCACAGAGGAACGCTTTAAACTCGGGAATCATCGTGTTGGCATCTCCAACGTGCGGTGTCAGCACATTGGCGCTGCCTCCCGTCGCGAGACCCGCGTATCCCCAGTGCCATGGAATGCCGACTTCGTGATAAGCCTTCCCCTTTATCTGGAAAGGCTTGAAACGGGCGGTGACCAGGGCATACGCGGAGATTTCGCCGCGCGCCGTGATGATCTTGATCTTATCCCCGTTTTTGATCTTCTTCTCACCAGCCAGCTCTTTCGATAGCTCGACGAACACATTTGGCATCAGCTCGCAAAGCCAAGGCAAGTGGCGCGTCATCTGACCGGCCTGCCAATGTTCAACCACACGGTAGGTCGTGGCGATGATCGGGAATTTCTTCGGATCGCCGATATCGTCCATCTCAGATGCCCAGATTTTCACAACAGGATTTATCTGTTGTGAGTAGATGGCATTCTTGACCGGTGATTCGAGCGGTTCGTAGTGGGCCGGGAAGGGACCCTCGACCAAACCGTTCCCAAAGAGCTGAGCGTGACCATGAGGCTTCATGATGAAGGCATACTTCGTACCAGGCGCCCAGCCGCCGTCAGGCACATCGCCTTCCCATCCGCCCTTTCCATCATTCAGCGCGGCATTCCAGCGGATGACCCACTGTTCCGCGTCCCATGGCTTGCCCTCAAGATCCACGGAAGCGCGATTATAGATGATCCTCCGGTTGACCGGCCAGCACCAGGCCCAATTGGGATAGAGGCCGATCTTGTTCGGTGCATCGGTCGGATCCCGGCGGGCCGCCATATTGCCCTTCGCTGTGTAGGAGTTGCAATAGAGCCAGTTTCCACTGCACGTCGAGCCGTCGTCCTTCAACAAGGCGAAGCTGGCGATCTGGTCGCCCCTCTTCACAGGTGACTCGTTTTGGACGAAATCCCTCATAGCGAAGCCGTTGCACTCCTTGGCGACCCTGTGGACATCCGGTTCCTCTCCGTCACCGTAATTCCAGAACAGATTGACAATCGGATCGGGGAAGGTGCCGCCCATGTCATAACGCGCCTTGAGCGCCTTAAAGAGCTTGTTGTAAATCCAGAGGTCGGATTTCGCCTCACCCGGCGGTTCGACGGCCTTGTATCGCCATTGCATCCACCGGCCCGAATTGATGATCGAACCTTCCTTCTCGACGGAACTCGCGGCGGGCAGCGCGAAGACTTCCGTATCAATCGTCTTGGGATTGACTCCCGGCCTCTTCCAGAAATCCATCGTGTCGGTTTCCCAAAGATCGACGGCGACAAGCCACTCGAGTTTCTCGAGGGCTCTGCGTTCTTTGTTCGCGTTCGGTCCGCCGACGGCGGGATTCTGTCCGAAGCAGAGGAGACCCTTGATGACACCGTCGTACATCGCTTCGAACATCCCGATATGCGGATAGGTGGAGAGGTTGTCACACAACTTCGGCAGATAGTGGTAATCGAACTCATTTTCTGCTGTCGCGTGGTCGCCCCAGTAGGCCTTGAGGAAGCTCACCATGTACTTGGGCGTGTGCTGCCACCAGTTGGCCGACTTTTCACCGTAGTCGCCCTTCGGCGTCCACTTATCAAGATAGGCCTGAAGACTGGTGTTGGCCGCCCGCGGGGTTTTCAGGTAGCCGGGGAGGATATGGTAGAGCAAGGCGTAATCGGTTGAGCCTTGCACATTGGACTCGCCGCGCAATGCGTTGATCCCGCCGCCCGCCACACCGATATTCCCCAGAAGCAGCTGCAGCATCGCATAGCTGCGGACGTTCTGGGTACCGACCGTGTGTTGCGTCGTCCCCATGGCGTACATGATGGTGGCCGCTTTCCCCGTTGCGCCGGTCGCGCAGAAGGGCTCGGCGATCTTGTTAAAGGTCTCGACCGGCATACCGGTGATTTCGTAGACCTTCTCGGGTGTATATGCCGAGTAATGTTTCTTCATCAGCTGAAGCACACAGTGCGGATCCTGCATCGTCATATCACGTGCCGGGCCGCCATCACCTTCAGCATAGGCCCAGGAACTCTTTTCGTAACTTCTCTTCGCCGCGTCATAGCCAGTGAAAAGGCCATCCTCGAAACCAAACTTGTCGTCCACGAGGAAAGTCGCGTCTGTATAATTCTTGATGTATTCCTCATTATAGAGCTTGTTTTCGAGAACATAACGGAAGAGACCACCGATAAAGGCGATATCAGTTCCTGACCGTATCGGGCCGTAGATATGCGCTTTCGATGATGTTCGTGTGAATCTTGGATCGACATTGATCAGCGTCGCGCCCCGTTCCACCGCCTTCATCACCCACTTGAATGATAGGGGATGATTCTCGGCGGCATTGGAGCCGATGATCATGATGCAGTCGGAATTCTGAAGATCACACCAGTGATTGGTCATTGCCCCCCGACCGAAACTCTGCGCCAGACCGGCGACAGTGGCCGAGTGTCATATACGGGCCTGATGTTCGATATAGACCATTCCCAGGGCGCGCATCAGCTTGCCGTAAAGGTAGCATTCCTCATTATCCAGAGCCGCGCCGCCGAGGCCGCCGATAGCGTCACAGCGATTGACCACACGTCCCTGTTCATCGTTTTTGGTGAAGTAGGCGTCACGGGTGCTTTTAATGCGATCTGCGATCTTTTCAATCGCCCAATCCCATGACTTCTCCTCCCACTCTGTAGCGCCGGGGGCTCTATAGAGAACCTTTTTCATGCGGCGGTCGCTGGTCGCCACTTGATATAACCCCTGCCCCTTACAGCAAAGAGATCCCTGGTTGATCGGATGATCGGGATCTCCTTCCACATTGATCACTTTGCCGTTCTTTGCGGAGACAATAAGGCCGCAGCCCACTCCGCAGTACGGACAGATCGTGGTGGATTCTGTTGAGTGCTGGGTCTTGAATGATTGGGCAAATGCGGCTGTCGGTCCCAAATCGAGACCGAACTTCGCGAGAAGTCCCCCGACAACCGCGGTTCCCGAAACACCCAGGAACCCTCTCCTTGAAAGTTTCATGTGTGATCACTCCTTATCTGAGGATTTGATCTTTGACCTCCACTGATTACATCCGGAAGCCCCTTCGGGCGGAAAAATCGATACTTATAAAATGAACCCCATACGGTTCACCCATCCCATTTTTGGCCGGGCACGGCGCCGGAGAGAATCACCCCTTGCTGCCAGCCATCCTTTTCGGCGGCCATGCTCAAATGAAGAGTACCGACATCCTCCAACAAGTAATCTGTACGGTGATCCTCGGGCAGATCCCGCTCATCGATCGACCGAAGATATCCACTACAGGCCTTGCATACATCGATTCGATAATGTTCGATTCCATCCACTGTCAGGAAGCCGAGTTTTTCATGCTCCGTATTCAAGCAAAAGGCGCATGTCACTCGGCGAAAAGCCCATTGAATGTTGCAGAGATCGCACCAAAGATAGCGCTGGCCTTCATTGCGCGCATAACGTCCCAGCCGTGG
This sequence comes from Candidatus Eisenbacteria bacterium, assembly GCA_018831195.1. Lineage (NCBI taxonomy): Bacteria > Candidatus Eiseniibacteriota > Candidatus Eiseniibacteriota bacterium. The sequence goes on from JAHJDP010000042.1 coordinate 157,784, forward strand.
TGGTCCGCCGCAGCAGGGGCATCCGACGGTCAATTTTGGAGGGCCCTCCGCCGGCTGATGGGCCGCCAAGAGTTCTCCCAGGCGGTGGAAAAAGGGGCGGGTCAGTTGATTTCCCGCCCACGCCAAGAGGTCCGGATCCATACCGGTTGCAAGGGCGAGCTTTTCATGGCCCGCTCGATCACCCTGCCATGAATAAGCAAACCAATCGGTGATTCTCTCATCTTCAGCAATCTCCGCGGCGCCGTCCGGCAGATGATCGAACCAAGGTTTGAATCCATTTTTGAATGTGTTGATGGATGTTATTGATTTGAGAAATTCGGCGGCGGCCTTCTGAATAACTTTGACATTCGGTATTTGTGTGACGAGTTCCGCCACGGGCCGGTCCGCTAGGAGGGCCGCTATAACCTGTTCAGGCTTGAGTTCCGGATCGGGGAATTCCAGGCGGATATTTGGAAGGACCTTCTCCCGCCATTCCAACAAACATGACTCCAACGCCAGATGCTCTGAGGAGATACCAGGTTTCCCCATCAGACACGACAACCGACCGGCTCGTTTCCCCACCGAAACCCCTCCCATTCAAAGCCCCATGTGCTGTGACCACATCGTGAGCCCCACTATTAGATTAATGAAAATACATTTTGGTCACACACCTAGTAAATCTAATCGTCATGGGGTGATGAAATCAACTGCGAAAAGGTAGTGTTTCAAGATTTCCTCGATGATTTACGCCGTAAAGTGTCATATTTGACATAGTTATAGCGACGGAGGGGGGATTCCCTGCATCCGAGTGGGGTTTAGATTCGTAAAGTTTACAAGCGTAATTATATATCTTCCGATCCACATTATAAATACAGGCGGGCTTTTCTGAAGACTCCCAATCTCGATTTACGATCCAAAATCCTTCAAAGGATTTTGACCGGCTCCATCTGAGCTTACCTCCTTGTCTGGTTACCCGATTGATGTCTAGACTCCTCTTTGGGATCGGGTGGTCGGCCACTTCTCACGAATCGACAGGGCCAGCTTCGGAAGATGGAGTGGAAAGGTGCGAATTGAAGAACTGCGGCGGTGACATGCATCCTAGAATTCTCGACAGGCTTTTCCGGCCTGCCGTCCATTCTGTCGTGCTGATTCCCGTCTTGTCTCTAATCCTCCTGCTGCCGGCATCGGCCCTTCCGGCCTATCAGGATGGCTCCCCGATGATGAATGAGGGACCGTTCGGCGGCCATGTCCAGGGGATGATCCCCACCGCCGCGGGATCTTGGGTACTCTGGACGGATGATGCCGGACCCTTCATACGTGATGAGGGTGGAGATTGGCGCTCCATTGCCGAGGGTCTTCCCATAACAAACGGCCGCGTACCGATTACCGCCATGGCGAGTTGTACGATACATCCAGAGATGCTTTTTGCGGCCCTACTCGATGGCTGGATTTTTAGGAGTACGAACAGCGGCATGAGCTGGGATCCCGCCGGTTGTATTCCCGGCGTCGGGGAGACGATCCGTCTGCTTGCCCCGCATCCCGGTGATCCAACCCGAATCTTCGCCCTCACGCGCAACCACCTGTACCGGTCTGATAATGGAGGCCGGGACTGGATGGAGCTGTTGCGTCCCGCCAACGCGTCGACCCAAAACCTGGGCGTGGATTGGTCCGTTCAGGTGGTCTCTATCTTGATTGATCCACTGCGACCGGGAACCGCCCTTGTCGTCACGAGAGATCAGGGGACCTTCCGAACGGCTGATTGGGGACAACGCCTGCATTGGTTCAGGGATAATCTGCCGGGGCCGGTGGATGCCGCAACGCTGGATCCCACCATCGGTACGATCGCTTATACCGTCAGCAGGGGGGATCTCTATCGTTCCGTGGATGCCGGGGAATCGTGGGAGTTTATCGGCTTCTCCGGCCGGGGCGCACTGGGCAGGATATTACAACTCCGGGTCGATCCCGGTTGGCCGTCCCGCCTGCTCGCCCTGGCGCCCGGAGCCGACAAACTCAAGATTTCCGAAGATGGCGGTTTCACTTGGCAGACCCGGCCTCTTCCGCAGGGGGAAACCGTCCGGACTTTGGTTCTTCATCCATTGGGCTGTGAAGAGGGACTCTTTCTCGGCACCGATCATGGGGTTTGGAAGAGCCGGGATGTGGGCCGTTCCTGGACCCGGTTTAATGAGGGTCTTCAAGATATCGCCATTCTTGACGTGGCTCCGGCCTCTGACGGCTCCGGCAGAATTTGGGCGGCGACAGATTGTGGGCTGATGAGCTTCAACCCGCTCGCCGCCGGATGGGAGCCGATAGAACATTCTGCAATAGGTTTTCCTGTTGAGAACCTCTTGGCCTCGCCGTCCCCCTCATCTGAAATGTGGATTTTGGGCTCCCGGAATTTGGGTTTCATGACGGCGGACGGTCATATCCAATCGACCCTCGAGCTGCCGCCCGATTTTAATATATCCGGCGCCGCCTGGTGGAAAGATTGTCTCTGGTATTGTGGGACATCCGGGGACAGCTTGTGGATGGCCACCTGGGAAGAAGGAATCTTCCGTCCCCGAACCGTCGCCTTTCATGAGGAAGTGAAGATCAATCCTTGGATCTGCTCCGATCCCTGTGATGAGGACCGCTTGATTCTGGGGACCGGATCCTTATACGAAGCACAATACGAAATACCAAATGAAACGCCGCACGAAACGATATGTGAAAAGCCCGGCGGCGGATTATCTTGGTCCCGCATCAATACGGCCGATGAATTTGACATCGTATGGGATGTGGCCTGGGTTCTGGATGAATGCCTGGATCTCCTCCTGGCCACCGACCGGGGTCTATTCCTCTTTCACAATAACTCCGAGATGACACTGGAGCGGGTTGGCCCCGGAGCTTCCACGGTTCAAAAGGTTGTTTGTGATCCGATTGAGCCGACGCGCTGGTTCATACAGGCCGATGGTACGGTCTACCTTACGGCCGACAGCGGGCGAAGCTGGAAGAATCTCGATATTCCCTGGATGGAAGTCTCCACTCTGGCGTGGGATGCCGTGGGTGAGTGTCTTGTCGTCGGACTTCAAGATAAAGGTGTCGGGCGAATTTTCTTCAAGGAGTCGTCAAACCCCGAGACGTCCATTGAGCCGATCACGATCTCGCCGAATCCATTCCGTGGGGAGACGCACCTTTCATTTAACATTCCTGTCGATATCCCGGATCTTGAACTAAGAATCTACTCTGTTTATGGAGACTTGGTGCGGACCGTTCACCGGGAGGGTCCCTTCCCCGCCGGAGCGCTCTTCTCTTGGAACTGGGATGGAACCTCCGATGCAGGCCACTCCGTCGCCGCTGGTGTCTATATCTTTCGAACCGTCATCGGCGGACAGCCCTACGGAGGAAAGGCCCACTTTCTCCGCTGAGCTCCGGGATACCGCCGGATTCTTCCGATCGTTCGCCCAGCAGCAGGAACCCAGGCGATCGGCCGGTGTTGAATATGGAGTTCGCTATCCCAGGAGATTTTGTATTGAGCCCTCGTAGCCTACAGGTGCGGAAGAAGATCGCGCTGGATTCGATCGGATCGGGTATCCCAGGGCTGCTGCTTGCCGTGCTTTTTCTTGCTAACAGCGCCCTCGCTCCATTTTACCTGCATCACAGCGAAGATCATCAAAAGATCTCTGCCCGCTGTCCCGGCGAACAGGTGGCCGGACGCCATTCCGATCAATGTGAACATCTTGATACCCAATGTACCCTCAATTGTTGTAGTGCCCTGCTGCATCACTATTTTAATTCGATTTTGGGACCCTTGCCGGGTCCCAGTTCCTTCCTTGATGCCATCAGGACCGAGGGGTTTATAGGGGACTTGCCGAAGGTCCGTTCGACGCCGGTCGTCTATTCCGATAAGCATCTCAGCCCTAAAGACTCTCCCCTTGCCCTAAAATTGCGGGCCCCGCCTCACATTTGACGAACTGAGATCAATCTAGATCCCGGACGGCCCTCGGCCGTAAGGCCCATCCCATCATGCATAGCGTAAATATCCCTGCCTTGCATGCCTAAGGAGCGAGTGCCGGATCTATTTTCAAGTTTGACATTTATTCTGAAAATCGAGGCGGTATTCATAATGGAAAAGCCGATTAATATCATCCCCGTTCTATTGGCTCTGTGCCTTGGCAGCGCAACTGGTTGGGCGGATTCCTCAAAGGAACCGGTTCCCCGAGCCTTGGGCCAACGTTTTTCGACATATACGGCGCCCGCAGATCCTCCACAAGGCCCTGACGCTCAGCCGGCGGGAGTAGAGCCAGAAGGCATTCTTACCCTGGAGACGGCGTTGGAGTTTGCATTATTGTACAACCCAGAACTCACGGCCCGTGCTTGGGAGATTCGCGCCGCCGAAGCGCGCAAAGAACAGGTCGGGCTATGGTCCAACCCAGAAATTGGACTGGAAGTTGAGGGGTTCGACGGTAGCGGCGATCTTGCCGGAGTTGATGCGGCGGAACTGGGCATCCGGCTTGAACATAAGTTGGAAATTTCAGGGGCCCGATCAAAACGGGAACATGTGGCTTCTTTAGAGAGGGACCTGGCCTTCTGGGATTTTGAAACCGCGCGGCTTGATCTCATCACCGGCGTGACACAGCGTTTCATGCAGACCGTCGCGGCACAGAAACGGTTGTCACTGGCGGATGATATTCTTGGCTTGGATGAGGCAATCTTTGCAACCGTTCAAGAGCGGGTCGATGCCGGAAAAGATCCACCTGTTGAGAGCGCCAAGGCCCATGTCACTCTCTCCACGGCACGGATAAATCGGATGGGGGCGGAGCGGGACCTTGAAATTGCACAACAAATACTTGCCGAGTCCTGGGGAGGTCTATCACCCCGTTTTGAAAAGGTGGCCGGCGAATTCGAAACGGTGACGGAACCACCGCCTTTTGATGAGCTGGTGGCTCTCCTGGAACAGAACCTTGAGTTTTCCCGGTGGACTACGGAGACAGGGCGTTACAGAGCGATGGTGGATCTTGAGTCTCGAAACGGGATTCCTGCTCCTTCCATATTCGGTGGATATAAACATTTTCAGGCGAATGACGAGCATGCATACCTCTTTGGTATCTCCATTCCATTGCCGCTTTTCGATCGTAATCAGGGGGCGGTGCGTGAGGCAAAGTATAACTTGGCGCAAGCCGGAGTTAGACGCCGGATGGTAGAAACTAAAATCAGGGCGGAGCTGACAACCGCCTATCAAGGGCTCTTCTGGGCATATTCGACTGTAGGAATTTTGGAGAGCGAAATCCTTCCCAGTGCGCAGGACGCCTTCGATACCGCTCTTGGTGGGTATCGAAACGGAAAGTTTCAATATCTGATCGTTCTGGATGCCCAGCGCACGTTGTTCGAGGCGAGGGGCAGCTATATTAACGCACTCGAAGCCTATCACAATTCCCGCGCCGGACTTGAGCGACTCATCGGGGTCGAACTCGGCTCAGTGGCCGGCATGGTGGAATAATTGAGATGAGGAGATGATGATGCGAAAAATGAACCTATTCTGTAGGGGATGGATTGGCCTCTTCCTGTTGGGATTGATCGCCCTGCACGCCGGATATGGCCAGAATGTTAAATCAGTTTATGCGCAGGATCATGAACACGAGGGCGAGTTTGAGGAGGGGCTGCGTCTAACACCGGAGCAGCGCCGTCACTATGGAATCGTCATCAAAGAAGCGGGACCCGGCCGTCTCAGCAGTGAATTGAGCATGCCGGGCGAGGTTGTTTTCAATGAGGACAAAGTTGTACATATTGTCCCCAGGGTTTCCGGAATTGTGAGGAAAGTGAATAAAAGTGTCGGTGATTCGGTGTCCGCCGGAGAGATCATGGCGGTGATTGATAGCCGGGAACTGGCTGATACAAAGGCTGAATACCTGGCCGCTATAGCAAGAGAGACCCTGGCCGTCTCCCAGTTCAACCGAGAAAAGACACTCTACGATAAGAAGGTGTCATCTGAACAGGATTTTCTCGATGCACAGGAAGCTCTTGCCAATGCGAGTATTGAACTGCGGGCCGCAAAACAGAAGTTGCTGGCGCTCGGGTGTACTGATGATGATCTCACCGATCTATGTGTGGAGCAGGAGGCGACGATCACACGCTATGAAATCAAAGCGCCCTTTGATGGGATCGTAACAGCAAAACACGTTTCTATTGGGGAAAGCATAGACAGTGATGCTGAGATATTCACCGTCGCCGACTTGAGCAGTGTATGGGTTAACCTCACTGTCTATATGAAAGATTTGGCATTTGTTCATAAGGGTCAGAGTGTGAATCTGAAGTCTGATCATGGCGGAGTCCAGATTCAAGGAATGCTGAACATGATCACCCCCTTCGTCGATGAGGCGACGAGATCGGCGACGGCGCGTATCATTGTCGATAATGCCGATGGGCATTGGCGTCCCGGAACGTTTGTCAACGGATTTGTCCGGCTGGATGAAAAAGAGGTGCCGCTTGTTGTGCCTCTGAAAGCCATACAGGTGATAGAAGGAAGGAATGTTGTCTTTATCGAACATGAAGGCGCATTTGAGATGGTTCCTGTGCAATTGGGACAATCTGATCGGGAACATGTAGAGATTGTAGCGGGTCTTCAAGCCGGCGACGCATATGTCGCCGAAGGAGCCTTCGGCCTCAAAGCAACGGTCGTAACCAGCAACCTTGATACTCATGCGGGGCATGGGCATTAGAGGAAGGACAGCGCCATGCTCAACAAGCTCATTGAATCTTCTTTAAAATTTCCCGGCCTGGTGGTGATTATCTTGATTGCCATCATTGGATTGGGATTGTTTCAGGTCAATCGAATGGCTGTGGATGCCTTTCCGGATATCTCGCCGATCATGGTGCCCGTATTCGCTGAGGGGCATGGGATGGCTCCGGAGGAAATTGAACGTCTGATTTCTTATCCCATCGAATCAGCAATGAATGGATTGCCGGGTGTGAAATTGATAAAATCCACCTCGGCTTTTGGAATGGCGGTTATCTACATTTATTTCGAGGATGATTTTGATATCTATTTTGCCCGGCAACTCGTGGCTGAACGCTTATCCGGCGTTATGGCGGAATTGCCTGAGATGGATGAGCAACCGGCCTTGGGCCCGATTTCAACGGGATTGGGGCAGATTTTCCTCTATTACTTGACGATTAAGGATTCTTTTGATACAGGCGGCAAAGATCCTAATACCTATTTGAGAGAGCTCAACGACTGGGTTGTGAAATTCCAGCTTCAGACGGTGCCGGGTGTAACAGAGATACTATCGATCGGCGGACATGTTCTTCAATTTCAAATCCGGATTAATCCCGCTGCATTGTGGAAGTACAAGTTGACATTGGAAGATCTTGTCGAAGCGGTAAACAAGAACAATAGAAATGTGGGCGGGCAGTTTATTGTTTTGGGATCGGAAGAGTACCTGGTGCGTGGGATTGGTCTTGTGGAGAGCCTCGAAGATATCAGAACCATCGCTGTAAAGGAGGAGGATGGCAGGCCCGTCTATTTGGCGGATGTCGCCGAGGTCGAGTATGGAAATGAAATCCGCAGAGGTGTTGTCAGCCACAATGGCGAGCGGGAAGTTGTCTCGGGGATGGTTCTCAAACTGTATGGAGAGAATACATCTGATGTTATTGAACGACTCTACGCCAAGATTGGCGAAGTCAGGAAGTCACTGCCCTCCGGGGTGGAATTGGTCCCATACTATGAACAGGCTGAACTTGTACAAAATGCGACGGGCACTGTCAAGAAAGCCCTTCTGCAAGGCGGATTTCTGGTTATTCTTACACTCCTGCTATTCCTTGGCAATTGGAGAACCGCGTTCATCGTCGGGTTATCGCTGCCGTTATGCGCCCTTGTGGCGATCTTGTGCATGGGGATCAAAGGGATCTCTGCAAATTTGATGTCTCTTGGAGGCATCGCCATAGCCGTGGGCATGCTCGGGGACGGCGCCATCGTTATGGTTGAGAATATATTCCGCCATCTTGGTGAAAAAAACGCCGGCGAAGAAAACGGCCATGGCGAGGCCAGAATCGGAATCATACTCAATGCGGCAAAGGAAGTCAGTCATCCCATTGTCTTCTCAATTGCAATTATCATCATTGTCTTTCTGCCGGTTTTTACCCTTGAAGGTGTGGAGGGGAAGATGTTTTCTCCGATGGCCTTCACGATCGCATTTGCCCTCATTGGATCAATCCTTGTCGCATTGGTGGCCGCGCCTGTACTATCGTTTTTCCTTTTAAGGCAGGGCAAGCAAAAAGAATTAGTATTAATGCGCGGCCTGCGGGCGCTGTATCGCCCCCTCCTTGAGAAGGCCTTGCGAAAGAAACGATGGGTCATGCTGACGGCTTGCGGTGGACTCTTACTGAGCCTTGCCGCCATTCCCTTCCTCGGATCAGAGTTTATCCCAACTTTGGAAGAAGGATCGATTCTTATTGGTGTCACCATGGCGCCATCGATCTCTCTGGAGGAAGGCACGGCACTGATCATGAAAATGGAACGCGTGATCCTGCAATTTGAGGAGGTGGAAGAAACGGTATCCAGGGTCGGCCGGCCGGAAGCCGGGAGCCATCCTCATCCTGTGAACTATGCAGAAATTCATGTTGAATTGAAGCCGCTGAAAGATTGGAAGGACCACGGCAACAAAAGGGAATTGATAGATAAGTTAAGCTCCAAGTTGAAGCTGTTTCCAGGCGTGCAGTTAAACTTCACTCAACCGATACAAAATGCGTTTGATGAATTGCTGTCCGGAATTAAAGCTCAGCTGGCGATAAAACTCTATGGTGAAGACTTGGGTGTGCTGCGCCGGAAGGCGGAAGAAATCCGTGTGGCGATAGATAATATCCCGGGCTTGACGGATCTTTCTACGGAGCAGAGTTTCGGGCAACCGCAGATACAGATTATTGCGGATCGAGCGGCCTGTGCCCGTTATGGGGTCACCGTTAGCGAGATTCTCGAAATGGTCGAGCTGGCGGTTGGCGGCGAGGTGATCGACCACATCTATCTCAATACCCGCCGTTTTGGCATACATATGCGATTCCAGGAAGCTTATCGCTCCGATACTGAAGCCATCCGGAATATTCTCGTCTCGACAAAGAAAGGTGGGAGGCTGCCACTGTCACAAGTGGCGCAGGTGGAATCAGTTGTGGGGCCACTTCAGATTAACCGTGAAATGAATCAACGCCGGTGGATTGTGCAGGGGAATATCCGTGGGCGTGACCTGGGCGGCGTCGTCGCCGATATCCGGGAGAGAATATCGGAAAAGGTCGATTTGCCACCTGGATATTCGATTGAATTTGGAGGGCAATTTGAAAACCAACAGAGGGCGATGAAGCGACTATCCATCATTGTTCCCACGGTCATCGTGCTGGTGTTCATGATGCTGTGGATATCTTTTAGATCTATCCGCTATGCACTCATCATTATTGTCAATGTTCCATTGTCGCTTATCGGAGGCATCATTGGATTGCTTGTGATGCGCGAATACCTTTCAGTTCCCGCCTCGATCGGATTTATTGCGCTGTTCGGAATCGCTGTGCAGAACTGCATGGTGTTGGTGACCACATTCAATGATCTTCGCGGCAGGGGCCAGTCACTACATGATTCTGTAGTGAATGGTGGATTGCTTCGATTGCGGCCGGTGCTTATGACGGCCCTCACAACCGTGCTCGGTCTGATGCCGCTGCTGCTGGCACAGGGGATAGGCGCTGATGTTCAACGGCCGCTGGCGGCGGTCGTCGTTTTTGGACTGACAACATCAACCCTCTTAACACTCTTTGTTATACCGGCGACGTATAGTTGGATCGAGAACCGGAGATAGGGTTGAGAGTCTCCCCGCACGGGCGACGATGGGGGTGATACTAGGGCCGCACAGGAAGGGGTGTCGAGTTCTCGACACCCCTTTTGCGGGAATAACAATGATCTTGCCGATTGGATTTGAAATTCCGTTGTGAGACAAGAGGTTATGTGGATTTCGCCTCGAGACGATCTGTGGCATGGACCCTGCACTATTCATGGGTGGGGCGTCACCCCGTCGACAGAGGGGAGGCGGTGGACGGTTGGGAAGCCCGGGTGAGGAATCCTTCAGAATCCCCAGAAAGTTAGGAAGACATCCGGACTTGGTGGCGCCCCTACCCCTTATCCGGCAGCAGCGGCCGGACCGGAACGCGGATGCGGAGACAGACGAAGAAACCGGCGAGGGCGATCGCGCCGGCCAAGAGAAAGACCCAACGGAATCCCCAGGTTTCCCAGATATAACCCGAGAGAATCGGAAGGCTCATCGCAACGGCATGGTCGATGGTGATGCCCAAACTGACCGAAGATGTGATATCCGCCGGATCACGGATGATCTTTTTGAGATAAGTGATCCGGGCCGCCCGTAATCCGAAAAGAACCAGATCCAATATATAGGCGCCATAGAGCCACCAGAGATCATAAGGGGCCGGTAACAGGTCCGAGATGAAGGCATAACTCAAGCAGATCGCCAGGAGCATGATCTCGTCGACCGCCAGGACGATTCGCTCTCCCAGCCAATCGATGACATCGCCCAGCAGCGGCCGCATCACCACTCCCAGTGTCGAGGCGATGAAATAGAGGAGCGCTATCGTTGAGACGGGGACATTGTGAATGGAGACAAGCACCCATGTTCCAAAGGCCAGGAAAATCTGTTTGCGCACACCAAAAAGGGCGCTGATCGCGTAAAAAAGACGGTACTCCTTGCGGAATACAATCTTTCGAGAGGGTGGATCATCCCGCCCGATGCGGAGCTTTAAATAGAAGTATCCGGAAGAGAGCGCCATCACGGCGCTGAGGAGGTAGAAAAGGGTGAAATCATCGCCACGGAACCGCGCGAGTAAAAAGATGATCCCCACACCGATAATGGTGCCGAGGTTCCGCGCCCCGCCCAACTGGCCGAGCCGACGGCCTTCACCACCGTCCCGCGCCAGCTTGAGACCCATTGGACCATCGACGGCAAAGAGGATATGGTCACCCATCGACCAGATGATGACCCATAGGATTACGGTGATCCGTCCGGGTGAGAGATAACCCAAACCCAGCGCGCCGACGGCGGAGAGGATCATCGCCACACCAGCCATCTGACTTTCTCGCAACCGCAACAAGAGGAGTCCGGCCACAAAAATAAGCAAGAAGCCGGGAAATTCCCGGGGGAGCTCCAACCAGCCCCGGGCCTCTGCCCCAAATCCGTGAACCTCTGCGAGATAGTTGTTTAAGGTCGCCATGAAGATACCGCTGGCGGCGCCAAAAAAAAGAGAGGCCATCAGGATATGGAGAAGATCGGGGCGGTTCCGAAGTCGATGAATCATTTCCAGACAATAGGCAAGAGTCCGCTACCCCCGCAAGAGGGTCCCTGCACATCGCATCTCCCAAAGTGATAGGATCAGGTGCAATTGACGTCTCCCCGCTTTCTATCTACTCTTGAAATTCTGAAGGGTATTCCCCGCCCGAGGTTTCTGGGGCGGCTGGAAGTGAAGACGCGGGGTATTCCCGCCCAAGGTTCCTGAGGGGTGGGAGCCAAAACTCTATGAAATCCGAGGCGAGATGAAGGATAAAAAACTCATGACACAATTTTCAGGCGCGCGATGGTTCCGGATTCTTGGAATTTCGGTGTTCATCCTCGGGATCTTTCTGGTTATCGCTGCGGTTGAAGCTGAAGAGCCCCAGATTCATTTTCCAACGAGGGGCGGATTGGTGCGGACCGACCAGCCGGATACGACACAGCTCATTAAATTGTATAATAGGATGATCGCCCGCAATTTGAATCATCCCGACGCCCTCCGGGGAGCTGTCATCGATTCCGTGATGAATGAAATCTTGGGGCTTCCGGTCGGGGATAGGATCGGGGCTTGGGCCGATTTCTTCTGGAGATGGGGTAAGGCGGATTACAGATTCGGGCTCGACTCGCTCGGTTATGCCAGCCAGGGTTTACTCGTCGATGACCGGCACACGGACTGCGTCCTCTTTTTCTATCGGACCAGTGAACTGGGGCGCTCCAGCACGGCGCTGGAGGCGGTGCAGTTCGGATTCGGCACCCGCTTCTATGGCGCGCCGATCGCAGAGGTTGTTGGAGAAGGAGGCGCTCTCGACTACAACCATCCCGCTCATCTCGATTATACGGTGGATATGATCCGGTCAGGGATCTGGGGCGAAGATGTGACCGCCTCAATTGGGATGGCGATGGCCGATCTGGCTGGAACATCCCGGTTCCCGGCCGGGACGGTCCAGTATCTGCCGACGAACAGCATCAATTATGATGCGATCCAAAACGGAGACGGGATTCATTTTGTACTGAATGAGGCGACAGAACGAGGCCGGAAGATCCGGGAGTCGGGCGCCCTCATCGGACATATCGGTGTGGTGGTGAGGGACGGTGGTGAGGTCATGCTGATTCATCCTGCATCGACCGGGTTGGAAGGGCTCTACGATGGCGGGAAGATCGTCCGGGTGCCCCTAAAAACCTATCTGCAGCGTGTGGATACTTTTAAGGGGATTATCGTAACCCGGGTCAAGATGTTCTGATTCATACCCGCCATTCATGCAGCGCCCTGCTTAGGAAGAGGCCTCTACACCCTGAGCCGGAGGCGTCTTTCTTGGCCTTGTGTGGGTTGAAAGGAGCTCGCTCAGCCGGCCTTTCAGTTCATTAGGACTGACATTTCTTTGTATCACGCCACGTTCGGCGATAGAGATGTGGTGGGTTTCCTCTGAGACGACCAAGACGACCGCGTCGGTCTCTTCGGACAGCCCCAAGGCGGCCCGGTGCCGCGTCCCGAGCGTCGATTCAAGATCGTGCCTCTGGCTCAGGGGCAAGATGCATCCCGCTGCCGCCACTTCATCGCCCTGAATGATCACCGCCCCGTCGTGCAACGGCGAGGGAGGTGTGAAGATGGTGAGAAGAAGCTCCATCGTCACCTTCCCGCCGATTTGCGTGCCGGTTTCCAGGTAAGTCCTCAAACCAACATTGCGTTCCAAGACAATCAGAGCGCCCTGGCCGCGCTTTGACAATTCTTCAAGCACCTTTTCGATTTCACCCAGCCAGCCGTAATCGGCGACATGGACAATCCGCCGGAAGATGCCGCTCTGGCCGATTTGCGTGAGCGCCCGGCGCAACTCCGGTTGGAAGATGATGAGGAAGGCGATGACCCAGACGGTGCGAAGGCTGTTTAAAAGCCAGTTCAGTGTCGCGAGGTGCAGCCATTCCGCTAGGATGGAAAGGAGAACCAGGACGGCCAAACCCACGAGCATTTGTGCGGCGCGAGTCCCCCGAACGAGGAGCATCAGGCGATAGATGAGAAACGCAACAATGATAACATCCGCCGCAATGAGGAGCCAACGGGTATCGATCATCTTCATCTCTCCCTGATGCGTTCCAACACGGCATCGGCCAAACGGGCGGCTCGGATGGTGGCGATGGCATCGTGAGCGCGGATGATATGTGCTCCCGAAAGAACCGCTGTCACATGAGCGGCGAGAGATCCCTCCAGACGCTCATCCGACGGTAGATCCAGAATCTTTCCAATAAAAGATTTACGCGAGGCCCCGATCAAAATCGGACGCTCCAGCGAGTCCAATTCCTCGATATTGGAAATGAGGTCGAGATTGTCTTCAACTCTTTTGCCGAATCCGATCCCGGGATCGCAGACGATTCGTTCTCTATCCACGCCCGCATCCATCGCCCTCCTGATCGCTTCATTCAAAAAATAGCGCACTTCACCAAAAAGATCGTCGTATTTCGGCTCTTGTTGCATTGTTTTCGGTGTTCCCCGCATATGCATCAGCACCAGACCGGCCCCGGCCTCCGCAACCATCCGGCCGAGTTCAGGATGTGAACGAAGACTGCTGATGTCATTAATAATATCGACGCCGGCCTCCAAGGCCCGGCCGGCCACGAGAGGCTCTGAGGTGTCGACGGAGAGCCGGCAGGGAAGCGACTCCCGGGAAATCTCTTTGATGATGGGTCCGATACGCCGCCACTGCTCTTCGGCCGGTACCGGATCGGATCCAGGGCGTGTGCTCTCTGCGCCGATGTCGATAATATCGGCTCCGGCCTCAGCCATGCCGATGAGATGGGCGATGGCTCTTCCCGGATCAAGAAAACGACCCCCGTCCGAAAAGGAATCGGGGGTCACATTGAGCACTCCCATGATCCAGCTTCTACGTCCTAACTCATGGACCTGGGTTCCGACCCGCCAGGTTCGCAGCGAGCGGGGCCGCGGGATTTTTCGAGACCGGCCGGTTTCCGCCGTCTCCTCCCACCCATCCCGGATCATGAGTCTTTCGGAACGGGCGGTTCTCCATCTTGAGATGACTTTTCCGGCGGGAAAGGCTTCTCGCCCGGTTCTTCATCCCAGGCCGGCGGTGGTGTCTTCTCGGAGTTGGTCGATTTTGAGGCCGGCGCCGTTCGCTTCTCGGCCTTCGCCGCCGCATTTTCTCCCGCGTCGTCTTCTTCCTCTTTTGGTCCGAGCTCTTTCCCATCCATGACGACGGCGATATCCTCGGCGTCGAGAACCTCCCGATCAAGCAGGGCCGCCGCCAGACGATGGAGAGCATCTTCATTCTTCCTCAGCAGGTCCATCGCCTGTTCATACGCATTCACAACGAGGCCGCGCACCGCATCGTCGATCGCTTCGGCTGTTTTCTCGCTAAAATCCTTGTGCTGCGAAATCTCGCGGCCCAAGAAGATCAACTCTTCTTTCTTGCCGAATTGAATCGGTCCGAGGGATTCGCTCATACCCCATTCACAAACCATCTTCCGCGCCAAGCCGGTGGCGTTCTGTATATCGTGCGCGGCGCCGGTGGTCAGGCGATCAAAAACGAGGGTCTCGGCGGCACGACCGCCCATCATCGCGGCCATACTTTCCAGAAGATAATCTTTGTTGAGCGTGTGACGGTCTCCTTCGGGAACAAAATGAGTCTGTCCCAACGCCCGCCCGCGTGGAATCACCGTGACCTTATGAATCGGATCGGTATTGGGGAGCAGCCATCCGACCAGGGCATGTCCGATCTCATGATAGGCCGTGATCTTTTTATCCTCTTCGCTGAGGAGAAGGCTCTTTCGCTCGGCCCCCATCATCACTTTATCTTTTGCATCTTCAAAATCGCGCATCGAGATTTCGGTGTGGTCGCGCCGCGCGGCCAGCAGTGCCGCCTCATTGACCATGTTGGCCAGATCGGCCCCGGCCAAACCGGGTGTGGATTGGGCCAGGGTTTTCAGCTTAACGTCATCTCCCAGCGGTTTGTTTTTGGTATGGACTTTGAGGATGCCTTCCCGTCCCCGGACATCGGGACGGTCAACGACGATTTGCCGGTCAAACCGGCCCGGGCGCAAGAGCGCCGGATCCAAAACATCGGGGCGGTTTGTAGCGGAGAGGAGGATCACCCCCTCATTTGAATCGAAACCATCCATCTCCACGAGAAGCTGGTTTAGCGTCTGTTCCCGCTCATCGTGCCCGCCGCCGAGGCCGGCGCCGCGTTGGCGGCCGACGGCGTCCATCTCGTCGATAAAGATGATGCAGGGCGCATTCTTTTTCCCCTGTTCGAAGAGATCACGAACACGGCTGGCGCCGACGCCGACGAACATCTCTACGAATTCGGATCCGGAGATGGTGAGAAAGGGGACACCCGCTTCGCCGGCCACAGCCCGCGCGAGCAGGGTTTTGCCGGTTCCCGGCGGGCCGACGAGAAGAGCACCTTTTGGAATCCGCCCGCCGAGGCGCTGGAACTTCTTGGGGTCCCTAAGAAACTCGATGATTTCCTGCAGCTCCTGTTTCGCCTCATCAGCGCCCGCCACATCCTTGAATGTGGTTTTGGGCGCGCTCTCGGAGAG
The DNA here is from genome assembly GCA_018831195.1 of Candidatus Eisenbacteria bacterium. Lineage (NCBI taxonomy): Bacteria > Candidatus Eiseniibacteriota > Candidatus Eiseniibacteriota bacterium. The sequence goes on from JAHJDP010000042.1 coordinate 173,596, forward strand.
GACCTTCGGCTTGGACTTGCCGAATCGCAACGCCGCGGACCCTCCCGATTGCATCTGCCGGATCAGGAAGAACCAGAGCCCCACCAGGATCAGGATCGGCAGCCACCACGAGAGGAGGATATTGAACCAGGGTGTGCCGGCTGGTTTGGCCCGGATTTCCACATCAGGGTTTTTATCCCAAATCTTTTGTGGAAGTTCCGGGTCTTCACTGAGCAGGTAAACCTTGAAGTGTTGTACATTTCTTGAACGGCCGTTCGCAGAAATTGTTATCGAGCTGTGGAACTCGCCGGTGAGTTCCTTCTCGACGGCGATGATGCTTTCGATGTTTCCCGATTCCACCTGCGCCCAAAATTCAGACAGGGAGATCTCCTGGCGGTCCCGGTCGCCGCCGGCGAGGTTGTTGACCACAACCGCAACGATAAGGAAGAGGATGATCCAAATGGAAAAGGTTCGGAAGGTGCGGCTGAAAAAAGACACTGGCGGCCTGTTTGGCCCTTCCGGGTTGGGTCTTGGGCGGCGTCCCTTTCGGGGTTCTCTAGATCTTGTCATCGATTGGACCTATCTTCTCCTTTTTTACTGATAAGTTAAGAGCGTCATACCACGGATCAGATACGGGGTTCCCATCCGATAGCAGCAACATAGGGAAGATTCCGGTAGCGCTCTCCATAATCGAGTCCCATGCCTACGACAAACTCATTATCCAGGCGAAATCCGCAATAGTGAAGTGGAATCGGCTCATCTGCTTCTTTACCCTGCACAAGCAGGGCCGCATAGGTTCGGGATGCAGGGGCATGCAGCTCGAGAAATCGATCCACATAGTTGATCTTTGTTCCCCGCGTCCGGATGCCTTCTATCACAAGGACATGGCGGTCCCTAACATTGGAGCGGAGATCGGTGATCAGTTTAACCCCGGTCGGATCTTTCTCGCGCGGGTCGTAGCGGGAGACCTGCAGAAAGTCGACTTCATGCGGGATCGATAAGCTGCGGGAGAGATCGGTCAAAAAGACGAACCCTCCCCTGAGGAGACAAACCAGGATGGGGTCCTTCTGCTGAAAATCAGCGCTGATCTGTTCCGCCAATTCTCCCAGACGATTCCCAAGGGTTTGGGTATCGAAGAGAACCACCGCCGGCCCCGCCGCCATCGTGACCGACTCACCCGCCTTGGGACTGATCTCGGGTGGATATCTCTCTATCATGGGCCTCATTCATACCTCCCTGCAGGGTTCGGATCTGATCTCGCCGCCGAAGAGATGATCATGACACACCCGATCCGTACACTTCCAGGACCCTCCGGGTGGTGTCGGTGAGAGAGGCCCGATCGGCCCGCCGGACACCCATGACCCACAAGATTCCGGCATCATCCTCAATGACAGGAATAGTACGTTTTTCGCAGTTCGAAATTCGGGCCTCATTGAGCAGATCGCTGATCAATTTGGTGCCCTGCATGCCGTAGGGATGAATTTTATCTCCATTTTTCCATGGTCTGACCCACAGAGAGCCCTCAATCGCGTCACCGTCGAAAATTTCCCAACACCCCGCTTTTGATCCCTTCAAGGGTGCATCCGCCGCGAATCCCAGCGACATCCGGGCTTTGAGCCGATCCCGGGCGACCTCGACCGGGAGTTCGCGAAGACCAACCCTCCGGCCCATGAAGATCTCCTCGGCTTCGGAGAGTCGGAGCCGGCCCTCCTGTGGATCAATCAACGTATCGATCGTCGGATGATCGCTCGGCCCCTTCGATTCCAAGATCCGGCCCGAGCCCTGGGCTGAGATTTGCCTTGAAAAGATCAATTCACCCCGCCGGCCTTCCACAACGACCGAACCCGGGAGATGCGTGGACCGGTGGATCTCTCCCTCTAAGAGGTCACGACAGGCCTTCAGGTGGGGTTCCGTCAATTCATCCGCTTCGGCATTCACGCGGCGGTGGGCTTCCCGGATGACCTCGCATTGGAGCCAATCATCCAAGGTGTCGGGGAATCCTGTGAGGTGAAAAGCCTCTCCTTCCCAGCGGCCGGACCGGTTGAGAACTTCTTCGACCTTCAGATCGATCGATGCCACCCACTGCCCCATGAAACGGGAGAGCCGTGAAAGATTCTCCCGGATCTGCGGATTACCCTCCGAAGCCAAAAGGGGTAGGAGACGATGGCGGATCCAATTGCGCGTATAGGGCTCATTCCAATTCGACCGGTCAATGCACCAGCTCAAATTGTGGGAACGGGCGTGGGTGAGGAGGTCGTTGTGGGAGTAATGGAGAAGAGGACGGAGGATCCTCCCCCGTCTCTCCCTCGGCGCCCCCAAACCGCGCGGTCCGGTGCCGCGAATAAGGTTCAATAATAGAGTTTCCGCCTGATCGTCGGCCGTGTGGGCCAGAACGATCCAATCGGAGCGGCTTTCGATCCGCATCTCTTCAAGCGCTTCAAATCGCCTTTTTCGGGCCCAGGCTTCCGATTTTCGGCCCGCATCGGCTTTTATCCGCCGCTCGAGATAGGGGATCCCCCACTGATAGGCCCTATTTTGAACTGATGCGGCATCCGCGCCGGCCCGGTCGCGGAGCCCATGATGGACATGCCCCACCCTGAGGTCCCAGGAGAAGGCTTGTGAGGTCCGGGAGAGGAGATGAAGGAGGACCGTCGAGTCGAGTCCGCCGGATACGGCCACGAGATAGCGAGACCCCTCGGGCAGCAGATTTCTGGATCTCTCCCTGTTGATAAAGTCGGTTTCCAGCATGATCCCCCTTGCGCGGTATGCCCGAGACGATGTCTGCAATGGTTCTTTCATGTCTCCATTTTGTGGGGTCATTGGAAAACTCGGATGTCTCAATCAGCAGCCACTCAGAGGAGGGAATGAACAGTGGCGGCACAGGGACTTGAACCCCGAACACAGAGATTATGATTCTCCCGCTCTACCAATTGAGCTATGCCGCCACGACCTCCTAATTTGTACTGAGTCGCCGTAAGTGTCAAGAGGTCGATAGAGTTGAAGCGATCTCAATCTCGGCGCATTGACTTACCCCACCAGCTAACCTATATTGGCGGAAATCCAGCCGATATATTCCCATATTCAAGACCGGGGTGGGGAGTTGGGGGCGGAAAGGGTCGGCGATTCCCGATAGTCGGAACCATCCGGCGTCCGGAATGCCCCTTGGGGAGGAGCATTTACTTGAAGCGACGGGTTTCCCTCCTAGTTCTTTTCATGACGGCATTGCTGTCCACGGGGGCTCAATCACAGGCTGTGAGCTCGAATCTGGATGGATATGCCAGTTTCGGCGCTACATTCGGCGTCATGAAGTGGGTTTTTGATGTCGATGTGGCGGATGAATCGCGGATCCGGCCGGTGATGAAGGCCGTCTTCCGCTATCGTTTCAGCCGGAAAATGATTCTCGTCGGTGAATCGGGATTCGGCTGGAATGACTATCCCAAGCCGATCGACGAAGTTACGGTTGTCTTCCCGACAACATTCGGTTTCCTGCGCCATCTGCGTGAGCAATGGGGAACGGCCATCTACTATGGCGGCGGCGCCGGCATCTATTATTGGGACAACAAGAGGAACGGCCGATCAAACCGCGACGCATGGACCGACAACCAACTCAAAGGTTTTGAACCCGGTTTCTATTTAAGTCTCGAGAGCGAGAAACAGATCACGGACCATGTCACGCTTACCTTGACCTTCCAGAATCACTATATCATTTCGACGCATGGGGATGATTTCCCGGCCGCGTTCGGTGATGATGACGACTATGTTTCTCTCCGCATGGGATTCCACTATCATTGGTCACCCCAAAAAGGCATCATTTGGGGAACTTCAGACCCTCAGGAACCAGGCATTAACCCGTAGGACGCGCCCGGCAGTACTTCCATTTCCCGCCCTGGCGGGGGTCTATCCGGAAGGAGAGCTCAATGTATCCACGAGTTGGGAAAACGGGTCTCACCTTCGACGATGTTCTTATTATCCCGGCTCGATCGGATGTTGTGCCCCGGGATATGGACATGAGCGTGCCGCTGACGCCCCGTCTTAAGCTCAACATTCCGCTCCTGAGCGCTGCGATGGACACTGTTACTGAATCACGCATGGCGATCGCCCTGGCGCGGGAAGGTGGAATGGGGATCATTCACCGTAATCTGACGATCGAGGATCAAACCTCGGAAGTCGATAAGGTCAAACGCTCTGAGAGTGGAATGATCACCGATCCGATCACCATGGATCCTGATCAGCATGTTGGGAATGCTCTCGATGTGATGGAGCGCTACAGGGTCTCTGGGGTGCCGATAACGAAAGAGGGGAAGCTCGTCGGGATCCTCACCAATCGCGATCTCCGGTTTGTCCGTGATCGAACCATTATCATTCGGGACATCATGACCAAGGAAAATCTGGTGACTGTTCCCGAGGGCACGACATTGGAAGAGGCCAAAGAGATTCTTCAAAGACACCGGATAGAAAAGCTGCCCGTTATCGACAAGAACGGGAATCTATGCGGCCTGATCACGGTCAAGGATATCCTTAAAAAGATTCAGTACCCGGACGCCTGTGTCGACCGGCTGGGCCGCCTGGTGGTGGGGGCGGCCGTGGGCACCGGTGATGACGTGTTGGAGCGCGCGCAAGAGGTGGTCCGATGCGGGGTGGATCTCATCGCCGTGGATAGCGCTCATGGTCACTCCGAGCGTGTGCTCCGCACGGTGGAAAAATTGCGCAAAGCCTTCCCCGGGATGGATGTCGCCGGCGGCAATGTTGCGACGGCGGAAGGCACGCGCGATCTCATCAACGCGGGCGCCACTGTTATCAAGGTCGGAATGGGGCCGGGGGCGATTTGTACAACCCGTGTGGTGGCCGGCGCCGGGATTCCGCAGATAACCGCTATACTCGATTGCGCGGAAGAAGCCGACAAATCCGGGGTTCGCGTCATCGCCGACGGGGGGATCAAGTATTCAGGCGATATCACCAAGGCGATTGTCGCCGGCGCCTCGGCTGCCATGATCGGCTCCCTCCTGGCCGGAACCGAAGAAAGCCCCGGTGAGACGATACTTTATCAGGGCCGCAGTTATAAAAGCTATCGGGGTATGGGTTCCGTCGGCGCCATGCGTCAGGGCAGCGGTGACCGTTATTTCCAAGACTCCAACGCCATGCCTGAAAAGATGGTGGCGGAGGGTGTTGAGGGACGTGTCCCCCATAAGGGCAAAGTGTCCGCCGTTGTTTATCAGTTAGTGGGAGGTATTCGTTCGGGAATGGGTTATGCCGGAGTTCGCAATATCGATGAATTGCGCAAAAAGCCTCATTTCATCCGCTTGACGGATGCCGGACTGCGGGAAAGCCATCCGCATGATGTGACCATCACCAAAGAGGCGCCGAATTACAAAATTCAATAAATCAGGCCTGTAATTCGAAATTGAAAGTGGGATCCATTTTGCGGATCTCGCTGACCACGCCGTCGAGTTTTTCCTTGATCCCGCCGTCTTTGGTCCGTTTCCATTCGAGATACAGATCCAATAACTCGTCTTGTTTGCTGCGGAGCTGCTCTTTGATTTGAGACTCGTTGACGGACCGTTCCAGATGATAAACCTCACCCTTGGAAAGCCGCTGCATCAGATCGAGGTATTCGCCTCGCATGTGCGTGAGTATCCGGGTGTACTTGTCAAATCCGATGGAGAGCTTTTCGAGAACTTCTGTAATGCCGGCGCCTGGGCTGTGAATCTGCTGGCTAAATGTATAAGCAAAATGGTAGTAAGCTTTGCCGCGCCCTACATGGGCTGTTTCTACCGGTTTTTGGCCAGGCTCTTCCCAATCTTCCTCTTGTTTGTTATTGCCGTTTTGGTTTGCGCGGGGGTTGTCGAAAATTCCGAGGGAGATCAGAAGGAAATCGGCATTTGTTTTATATAGCGAGTATTTAAGCCGGGCATCCGTTGAGTGAGCGATCTTTTCGAAGACTTCGGTGTCGTAGGGTGATAGATATTTTGCGACGTGTTGTACATATTCCGGCGAAAAGAAGGCGTTCAGTAAATGCGCAATATAGACGTTTACATCCTCATCATAATAATCTTTATTCGAGACCAGACCTGTCTCCATGCGCGAATAGAGGAGACATTTCATGACGAAGTGATATGTCGGTTTCAATTCGCGCCGGGGCGAATCCAGATCCAAATACCGATCCGGTTTTGACATTGACCGCCTCCTAACACAGATGCCCACTGCGCCGGATGATGGGGGATTGACGCCCCTGGCTATCAACCCCTAACATTGAGTTCTCGGCTTCACTGGGGATCAATGCAACGGACGTGCCACGGTCTCCCTCAGTACGGTGCACCGCTTCAAGGATGATGATTTTCGGCCGGGGATTGACAAATGACCGGCCTGGTGATCTTTGGGGACTCCACCCCAATCCGGCGGATCTGTTTCTCCCAAAGGACGTTATCGAGAGGGTGTCCCAGCCGCCGGCCGGGATATCTGGGGATGGAAGAATCTTCTCGGCGATATGATATTTTTCTACAGTCCCTGAAGACAGCCTCCGGCCATACGTTGGCCGGCGGTTACAGCATTGCATTACGCACTCGATGAACCCGTCCTGGGTGCATATCGCCCTGACGGGAGGAGGAGAAGCGATGGAAACGTGGCGCCGGTCATCCCACGTTCCGCGACCCTCGCAATTCCGGCGCAGGGTCCATTTCAGTCACTTTCTGCCGGTGCTCTTTTTGGGATTGGCGCATTTGCTATTGGAGCAGACCGGGTGGGGGACCGGGTCCCTATCAGGCGGCCCGGGTAACCTAATTCTTAATGTGGGGCTTCTGGTGCTAGCCCTGGCGATGTCATGGGGTTTTGCGCTCTCCCTTTATGGGTGGGTGACATCCGCCGTGGCCCGTCTGGAACAAATCGCCAGTTCCACTCCTGGACACCCCTCGCCCAGTGACTGGAAACCGGTCGATTGGGAATTGGATAGAGTGGCTCACAGGGTGCTGTCCCTCATGACTCAAAACCGGCGTGGAATGGAGGCCTTGGAAGAAGTCGATGCCGTGCGGGATCAGGCAACGGAATTGTTGAAGGGATGGGGTGATCCGATTTTAGTGGGCGGCCCCGGGCCCAACGATTCTCCCGCAAGGTTTTGGCGGAAGGTTCGACACGTTTTGGTCGAGAATATGTCTGATGTCGCCCGGCGCTCAGAAGTCCTCGCTGAACGGGTGACACGATGCAAGATCCGCAGCGCCGAGCTGGCGCAGGGGTTGTCCGAATCGACCATCCAAACGGAATCCCTTTTTCTCGAGATGAGTCAGGCGGCGGTCCAACAGACACGGAACAGAAACGCGGGTGAAAACTCCTCCCTCAAAGAGGCGTCGGAGGGACTAATCTCTTGGTCTAAGGAGGCCGCCGACGCTTTGGATCCGGCGGCTGTGGAACGGCTCACCGCCTGGAGGGAGTGGATCCTGCATTGCCTAAGAGAAAGCAGACATGCTGACGAACCCTACCCACACGGGGCTCAAGGACAGCTTGAAGCCGTCTCCCGCCGGCTGGAAAGCCTGGTCCGTCATTGCGAGAGCCTCGGTCAGGATGTGGAGACCTGCCATGTTTTGGCGCTTGAAATCCATGGCGCTCTGCCGCAGGTGCAGGTGCGGTCTGAGACTCAGGAGAAATCATGAGACAGAATGAGAATCCCACCCGGACGGGAGAGGTGTCATCCCCTCAAGAGCCCCTCGACGCCCTCCCGATTCTGAAGGAATTGGAGACGATGGCGGGATCCTTGGAGGCTTTGGCTCAGTCCGTTCGAAGGCTCCAGCATCTCGTTCCAGAAATTCTTCCCAAGATGCATCCCATCGAAGCCGATGAGAGCAGGGGTGACACTATAACGGAACCGCCCGCGGGCGAGCCGGAATCGAGTATTGAGACCCTGGTCGAGGAGCAATTCCTCGAGGTCTTCGGTGAGGAAGATCTGGACCGGGCCTTCGAGGCTTCCGCCATCAGCCGCAGCATCTTCGACGATGGTGGGCGAGCCACTCCCGCGGCAGTGGAGAATGGAATAGGCCCCGAGGGGAAGCTTCACGCAGATGAATCGCTGTCTGAGAAAACAGCCGGGCTCTGGCTGCGTGTCCGACAGGGCCGGCGGATACTGGATATCCCCTGGCCATGGGTTCGGGATGTCTCCCCTCCGTCAGAGGGACGCTCGGGACGCCTGCATCTCGAGGATGAAACCGGCGAGGCCGAGATCAGTGTGGATGAATTCCAGAAGGTCGTTACCGAGGGACCCGATGACTTTTCCACGGCCGGGGTCATCCGCCTGGCGCAGGTACAGGATCTTATTCCCCTTATCAGCGGGTCGCCCGCCGGCTCAACCGGTGCGGTTTCCGGAATCCCCGGCAGAATCCCTGCCAAGGCCCCTACCCCAATCCCTAATAAAGAAGTGGCGCCGGCTCGGCAACCGGAGAGACCTACACCCCGCCGTGTGCAAATCGTTTCCCCATCCGGCCTCGTCCGCAGATTTCTCAGAACACATCTCGAGGCGATGGGAATGGAAGTGCAGGAAGAGGAAAGAGGGTATTCCCCGGAGAATGATGGGGTTCTGCTCGGCATCTTCTTGGATAGAGATCATGCCACAATGGAATCCCCGACGATGGACCGGATTCCGGTCGTTTTCCTCTCTCAGCATGTGGACGCTTCAAGCCTGTTACCACAAACAAGGGTGCCGGTCCTGGCCAAGCCCTTCTCACGAGAGGATGTCGGCCGGGCCCTGGCGTGGATGCGGCGGCACTATCAAAACGCAAGGCCGGGCGGAGTAATTTCCCATGACGAAATTGACTCCGCATTCGACAACCAGGAGCCAAAGCCTGGAAACCGCCCGGCCTCAGAGGATCGTCCTTATTGATGACGACAAACGGGTCGTCGATATCCTTCAGCAAACCCTTCAGGGGCGTGGTTTCGCCGTCCGCATCTTTCCGGACGGCCCATCCGCGTTAGAGTGGCTCCACACCTCGGATAATGATCTGCCGGATCTGATTGTTCTCTCCGTTCGATTAAGACAGCGATCCGGCCTCTTGGTTTGCCAGACCATCCGCGCCCATCCCAGAACATGGGATCTACCCATCATCCTCGTGTCGGAAAAGGGGGAGATGGACAATCGGGTTCAAGGCTTGCGGATGGGGGCGGACGATTACATTTCCAAACCGTTTTTCCCGCGTGAACTCATTTTGAGGATTCAAAAAATATTACAAAGGGTCTCGCGGCAGAAGGAACTGGAGATCCGGGTCCAGAAGCTCGAACAGGAACTCGCCGAAGCGCACACCAATGGATATGAGGCGCGAAAATCGGTGCAGCGCCTCCGCCGGCACATTGTCGATGAAATGGTCCACCTGGCGCACGCCTTTCATGCGGGGGGAATGGACGGATTGAATGAAGCGCTGAGCCAAATGATTTCACAAAGGTGGGGTGATGGTCCCTTTGTTTACTTGCAGAGAGCCTCGGATGGATTTTTCCGCCCGATTCTGAGCCGCGGCATCCCACCACGGAATCTCTTGGACTTAGTCATTCCTGCCTCTCTCTCCGGTCTTGAAGGGGATGGATTGTCGCAATCGGTGCTCTTGGACAATGTCTCGATCGGCTCCCCTCTGGCCGCGATCAAATATCCATTCGCCGCTTCAGGTTTGAGAATCCTTGTGCCGGGGCATCTTTTTGGTGAGACCGTTGGCGTTCTTGCCATCGGGGAAACGGCGAACGGCCGACTGCCCAGCGGTGATGATTTAACACTGGCCCAGGGGGCGATTTTGATCTTTCACAGCCTCTGGCATCGGGGCCGTGTGGAAGGTCAGGAACTGCATCATTTTGGATGGCGTGCGGCGCGCTGGGTGGAGGCGTTGGAAGAGGCCGATCCATCGACCCGGGGGCATTCGCGCGCTGTGTCACGCCTCTGCGCCCACCTGGCGGAGCGGTTGGGTCTGGAGGATCCGGAGATTGAACGGATACGGCTTGCCGGAGCGCTCCACCGGTTTGCCAAACCGCCGGATCCAACGGGGATTTATACAGAGAGTTGTCAGGGAATCGCGCCCCTCGATATGGAGGATGTTGAACCGACCGTCGGTTTCGGAAATATTGATGAGCCGCATGAGAACTCCCTGACATCGATCCTTCGACACCAATCCGAGGCCTGGAATGGCGGCGGAAGACCTCTTGGATTGGCCCGTGGATCGATTCCCTTGGGATCACGGATCCTCGCCGTGGCGGAAGCTTATATCTGGCGCTGCCGAGGTGAGTTTGACAGATCCGAAGCGGCCCTGGGAAGTCTCAGGGAGGAAGCGGGTGTATGGTTCGATCCAAAGATTGTTGAACACTTGGCCCAACTTGTTCACAAATCCGAGGATACTCCTGCAATGAGATTTTTAGAGATGGACGGATAGGAGAGTTCCGCATGAGTCGCACCGACAGGATTCTGAATTCCGTTTCCAAACTTCCCCCGGTCCCCTTTATCCTCACCAAACTTATGGATCTCATGAAGGACCCATTGATCGAGTCGTCCCGCTTGGTGAAGATTATTGCAATGGATGACGGGATCACGGCGAATATTCTGAAGGTCAGCAATTCTCCGTTCTACGGCGGCCGGTCACCCATAAGCAATGTCAGTGATGCTGTGACCCGGTTGGGAAATGCCAATATTTTCCGGATCGCCTTGGCCGCATCATCCAGCAGATTTCTCGGCGGCCGGCAGGATGGGTACAATATGCGTCCCGGCTTTTTGTGGAAGCATGGTCTCGGCACAGGCCTCGCCGCGCAGATTCTGGCGCCGCGGATGGAGCTTCTGGATCCGGCGACGGCGTTTACATCCGGCTTGCTCCATGATATGGGCAAACTCGTTCTTTCCGAATTTATGACGGAAAATTACCGCGAAATCCGCAAGGCGGTTCTCGAAGAGGATGTCACCTTCAGCGAGGCCGAGCATTCCATCATCGGAATCGATCATGCCGAATTGGGCGGCCTTCTCGCGGAAAGATGGGATTTCCCGGAATCTTTGACGTCGGTGATCCGGTGGCATCACCATCCGGAAGGAGCCGGAGAGCATGCGAAGATCGTCGCGGTCATCAGTCTATCCAGCGCCCTCTGTCATTACGCGGGCGGCCCGGTGGGAATGGAGGTCTTGGCGTCCCACATGGATCGTAAGATTTTGCGATCGCTTTCTTTTACAATGACGGATGTGGAGAAAAACCTCATTGCTCTTCAGGATCAATTGGAACAATCCTCGGATCTGCTCGGCGTGTCGCTGATAGAGTAAAGCTTCCAAGCACCCTCCGACCCAATCTCTAGAGGAATTGAATGAAGGCGCGCCTTCCATTCAGCGGCGTTGTGGGCTTTAACAATCCATAATCCGGCGCCGGCTGAGATCAGTGAATCCAGATTCGCGGTTCGGGGCAGGACAAGGGATCGGTACAGATCGGCGTTCTGGTATGTTTCGGTTCGGTCGACACCCACCGTGATCAACGGAGAGTCGGTGTAAAAAGGGAGGCTCCCGGGGAAACAGCGATAGGCCGCGCATTTCGAACCGGGCCGGTCTTTTGTATAGGCCGCCGCGGTTTCACCGATTTTGCGGATGGCGCCGAAGCCGGCTGAGGCCGCTGGAAGCTGAAGGGCGAAGACGGTGGATGCGGCTGACCAGGCGGCCGCCGTGACCAGCAGCCATCGCAGCGTGGTTCGAAGCGGCGGCCGGATCAGCCAGAAGAGGATCAGACCTCCCATGATCAGGAGACCGGCGCCGATCGAGGCCTGCCGGCGAACCGATTCCTCCAAATAAGACGACATCGACGGCGCTTTAAGAAAAATCATTCCGAAGCCGCCGGCAAGCGCCAGCAACAATCCCGTACCGAAAACAAGCCCTGAGATCTCCCGCCGGTTGTCCGGTCCGCTTCCACCGGGAATGAGAAACCCGGCCGCCTGGAGGCTCCAAATCGGGAAGAGGGGAAGAATATAGGCGGGGAGTTTTGATCCGGAGATAGAGAAGATCAAAAAGGCGGGAACCCAGGTGGAAAAACACCAGAGGGCCCAGTGCGATCCGGCGTCTCTTTTAAAAGCGCTGCGGATATCACCGGCGATCGCCGTCCCAAGCACAACAATCCACGGGAAAAAACCACCGGCAAGGATATTAATGTAATAGTAGAAAGGTCCTTCTCGGTGATGTGCGGTTGTAAAAAACCGGCGAAGGGTGTGGTTATGGACAAGATCCATGAGCAGACCGGGGTGCCGCCAGCAAACACTGAGATACCAGGGCAATCCGGTGCAGCAGAAGATGAGGATCCCTTCTTTCCAGCGGAAATCCCGGAGTCGTCCGCCGGCCTCCATGCGGGCGGCGGCCTTGAAGACCAGGGCCGGCAGGAGGATGAGCAACAGGGCCACCGGACCCTTTACAGCGAATCCGACGCCGAGGGAAAGCCAGAAGAGGCGGGGCCATTTCTTGAGTTCAACGTGAGATCCGGCGCCGCTGGCAAGGATCTCCCAAGCGGCCCATTGTCCCAAAATGACAGCGGCACAGAGTGGAAGATCAGTCGAGACGACCCGCGCCGAGGCCGAGTAGAACAGGGTCGTGCCGAGGATCAGAGCCGCCCAGAGTCCGCCCGTCGCGCCCCATAGCCGGCGTCCCCAAAAGTAGGTCAGACTGACACAGAGCAGCGCCAGAAGGAGGCTTGAGATTCTCGGAACCCAGGCCCTTTTCCCCAGAATCCGGAGGGCGGCCGCCGGCGGCCAATAGGCCGGCGCCGGTTTGTCAAAATGTACAAGATAGTTCTGCTGAGGAGTCCACCAATCCCCGGTCGCGACCATCCCCCAGGCGATGTCGGCGTAGCGGGCCTCGGTCGGTTCCCACAGGCCGACCTTCCCCGTATTGACAGTCCAGAGGAAGGTTAGAATAAAGAGCAGGAACAAGAGGGCCAGGCGGGGGCGGGTGTCAGATCCCATGTAGATCTTCCCGGTTTTTTTTCGTGATGAGAATGAGGTTCCGAATATAGATGAAACTCCCAAAGGCCTGTCCAAGGATGAAGACCGGATCGGTTCGGTGGATGGCATAGCAGAGGAGGATGAGGCTTCCCCCAAGACTCAAATACCAGAATCCCACCGGAATCACACTTTCCCCGCGCCGCTCGGAAGTAATCCACTGCAACAGAAAACGGCCGCTGAATAGGATCTGCCCGGCCAAACCGAGGACAATCCAGAAATCCCATTTCATCATGAGTGCCGATCCTCCTGCGCCCTTTGCGGGTCGCCCCATGAAGGTGTCATCTCCATGGCCGTATATTCATGGTGGCGCGATTTCATCCAGCGGACGCCAAAACAATCCCTCAGCCCCGCCCAAAGACGATTGCGGATCCCATACTTCGAGGCGCCCGCTCGCCGCGGCTGATGGCGGACGGGAACCTCCAGGATCCGGTGAGCTCCTTCCATCTTCATCAATGTTGGAATAAAGCGGTGCAATCCCCGCGAGAACCGGATCCTTCTCACGATATCGCCACGAAGGACTTTGAGGGAGCAACCGGTATCCGTGATCTCTTCCTGAGTGATGACATTGCGGGCGGCGTTGCCGATCCTCGATGAGAGCCGCCGGATCCAATTGTCATTCCGCCGCTCCCGAACGCCGCAGACAGCATCCGCCTGTTCCCGGCAGGCCAGCAGGGTGATGATGTCCAGCGGGTCGTTTTGAAGATCGCCGTCCATGGTGACAACCCACTCACCCCGTGAGGCTTGAAAGCCGGCCTCAAAGGCCGCCGATTGTCCGGTATGGGCCGACAGCTGCAAAACCCTGACATGGGGATCTGCGGCGGCGGTTTCCTGCAACCGCGACGCCGTGCCATCGGTGCTGCCGTCATTCACAAAAATGATTTCGTATGACTCCTTGATCCCGGCCAAGGCCTTGCGCAGGGCTTCCCATTGGAGGTGTATATTATCCTCTTCATTATATACCGGTATAACAATAGAGAGAGCCGGGTTGCCGGGAGGCCGTGATGTCTCAGATGTTCGGGCCGGTGCTGAGTTCATATCAGCAGATCGCTTTCTGATATCAAACCTTTTCTTGGCTCTGTGTCCTGCTCAGGTTCCTCATCCTTTGAGAGCTTGTCAAGGAGGCGAGGCGGCGAAGCTGGACCGGAGAGTGAAAAGGATTCATGCTCGGAGGGAGGAAGTCAGGAGAAAGGTGGGGGATATGGACTCATACCGCGGGATTCGGGCCTTGGTGACCGGAGCTTCCTCCGGCATTGGGCGGGCCATCGCCGCCGATTTGGCCCGCCGGGGTGCGAATCTGGTGTTGACGGCCCGCAGTGAAATAACGCTGGAACGGATCGCGGCGGAGATCCGGGAGGATCACGGTGTGGATGTTGAGGTCATTGTTTTGGATCTCTTGGAAGAGGCCGCACCGCAGCGTCTCTATACGGCGACATCCCGGGGACGCCTGCCGATTGATCTCGTCGTCAACAATGCCGGCATCGGGACATACGGCGTTTTTGGGAAAATCCGGGCGGATCGCGAAAAGGCGATGATCCGTCTAAATGTTGAAGTTCCCATGGCCTTGACCGCTCTTTATCTTCCACCGATGGTGAAACGGGGAACCGGGGGTATCATCAATGTGGCTTCGGTGCTGGCCTTTCTTCCCTCTCCCTATATGGCCGCCTACGGCGCATCGAAGGCCTTTCTCTTGAGCTTCAGCGAGTCGGTGGCGGCCGAGGTTCGCGGGACCGGGGTCCGGATCATGGCCCTTTGCCCCGGCGCGACACGCACCGAGTTTCACCAACGGGCGGGGATCTCCAAGAAGGGACCCGATATAAAATACGAAGATCCCTCAGATGTGGCCCGGCATGCATTGGATGCCGCCCTTGCCGGCCGGAATCTGTATGTCTCCGGCCGCCTCAATTGGCTGGTGACGCAGTTCCCGCGGTTTGCGCCCCGGAAACTGACGGCCTGGATTATGGAACGGGTGCGCAGGCCGAAGGGTGTATAGCCTTGGAGCGGTGAATAGACCGGCTATTTATACAATGACTTGAAGCCGCCCCAAGTGGCCAGCTTGATCTTTTCCGCCGGACCGCTGACCGATGCCGTCGACAGCGTCTGTACACATATTCCCAAGGACTGAGTCGGATCCCAGACGAGTGAAGGATTCTGCCAGCCGGATGGGTATTCGAGATTCTCAGCTATTTTTGTGCGAGGACCCTTGATGCTCCCCGGCCCATCCAGATCCGCGGCGATAAAGAATCGGGGGATGTCGTCGATCCAGCTGCCCCAGTAGCCGATCCAAAAGAGCATGGGAACCGGAATAGGACCGGGGAAGGGGATATTATGCTCGCTGATTCCCGGCCATTCCGCCGGAGAACCGGGATCCATCCCGGATAGACAAACGATGGCGTTCCCCGGCCGGCCGCCGTCATCCTCCCAGCAATAAAGCTCCATCTGCGGGCCACACGCATAGTTTCCGATTTGTGAAAGATAGAGAGTGATGCCGGTCGCGAAAGGCGCCGCCGGAGCCTCATATGATTCCGCAAAGGCGCCGAAATCGGGAGCGGCGACACCGGCGTAGGCCCAGGCATAGGCGTTTTCAAAGGTTCCGTCATGGTTGCCGAGTGTCTCGCCGCGGAGGGCCGGAACTTTGATTCCCGGTTTGATCACGCCTGTGCAGAGCGCTTGTTCCCTTGCCGCCGCCGGAATTCGTGCGGAATCGATCCTTGTTTCCGCGATAGACCGGCTGCTGAAGACAATCATGATGAAAATTGCAAGGTTCATGATGCTGTTCATTGCAGGCCTCCACATGATGATGAAGCGAAGCTGGTTCTTACTCGCGGGCCGATCTCCACATATATGAGGTTATCGACGAGACGGCGATATTGAGGAGATAGAAAGTTAAATTCCAGAGGCGCGGAGTGGATGGAACCCACAGCGCAAGATCATGGTCTTCGTGGGAGACGATGTTTTTTATGGGATTCTTGAATTAAAAGTGAATCAATCCCCGGTCTCCTGAGATTTCAGATCCTCTGGTTTCTCGAAATGAGACGGATCGATCCCAGGGTTTATTTCCACCTCTTTCATCAACAACCTCATGAGATCTTCTCCGTTATGCCGCACTTCCATGCTTCTGGGGAAGCGAATACCGCCGGTCGGCTCCCAATCAGTGAAGATGGAGGTCGCGGAGACAGGGCCGGTGCGGCTCTGGGCTTTGTAATCCATTCTCTCTATTTGATGATTTTCAGGATTGAGGTAGATGACCCAATCGGCCACCTGCCGGCTGGGGATGTGAACAAGATCATAGTCCGATCCATCGACTGTTTTCCGGCCCAGAGATTGGGCCGTGAGCTGGGAGTGATGCGATAGGAAATAGACCGGATCACGAACAAGATCGGCTTTCATATCCTCGATTTGTGAAAGAGGAAGCGGCCGGTTGCCCATCGGGGTCTCCACCCAGCCTTCATCGCCATCGAGAACCTGGATCATCGCGCCGAAGGGCAGGGTCTGTTCCAGCCGCATTCTATTGGGAAAGATGGTCCAGATCACAGCATCGATTGTAAGGCTGTTCCCGCCCTGCGTGATGGATCCCTGATATGACATCCGTAAAGACGAGATACTTTTAAGGGCCGCGCTTCCGCCGAGAGCCTCCGCCGCGCCTGCCAGTAATCGCTGTCCCTCCGCGAGGGTTTCAGCGGTGGGAACCGGAATGTCGATGGTGGAGGGAGGATCCGGGATGGTCAAATCGATTTCCTTTACAGGGAAACCCAGATTCGACAGGGGTTCGTCGAATCGCTCTTGATCCCCGACAACCAGGATCTGGAATTCATCCGGCCGGATGCGTCTCTTGGCGATATCCCGCAGGTCTTTCACGGTAACGCCCCGCACCGCGTCTTGATATTTCAGCAGAAAATCCGGCGGATAATTGTTAAACTCACAAAACGCCATGCGGTTCAGAACGGAGCTCTCCGATGAGAAATCGAAGACGAGCCCATTGAGGATCCCCTCTTTGGCCGCACGGAGTTCTTCTTCCGTCACGCCCTCTTCTCTGATCTTCCGTATTTCTTCGAGAACAGCTTCCGTCGTCTTGACCGTCGAGTCGATGCGGGTTTCGACACCCGCTCGGAAAATCCCCGGATGATGAAAGGAGACCCCATCATCCGAATGCACCGAATAGGCCAGCCCCATGCGGCTGCGAATTCCGGTGAATAGCCTCGACGAAAAT
The DNA here is from genome assembly GCA_018831195.1 of Candidatus Eisenbacteria bacterium. Classification (NCBI taxonomy): domain Bacteria; phylum Candidatus Eiseniibacteriota; species Candidatus Eiseniibacteriota bacterium. Next base: position 190,748 of record JAHJDP010000042.1, read on the forward strand.
CCCTCCCCGAGGATTCTATTCAGAACCTGCATGGCGGCGTAATCGGGATCATCGGCCCGAAAACTCAAATGGCCCATCGAAATGGAGCTGCTGGTCGTGCCCTCTTTGTGGGCATAGGTGACAAGCGGGGAGGGGGAACCGGGCATCGGTGGATCGGCCGGCCGCGTCCCGTAACGAGGAGACCAGTCGCCCAGAAGATTTTCCATTTTGCTCTTTATCATTTCCAGGGAAAAGTCACCATAAACGGTCATGATCATGCCGTCGGGGCCCAGATAGGATTTGTAAAACTCCATGAGGTCGTTTCTAGAGATGGAGGCAATGGTTGTGTATTCCGTATGCCACCCGTAGGGGGAATTTTCGCCATAGATGATCTTGCGGAATTCCCGGCGAAGGATGGCAGCCGGTTCATCATTGCGTGAAGAGACATCGGTTCTCATTTGCACTTTGCCGAGATCGATTTTGTCCTCAGGGAATATGGGGCGCCTGAGGACATCGGCAAGGATATCAAGACCCTGGTCCAAGTTATCGGTGAGTGTGGAGAGGGACAGCGTTCCGTATGTATCAGCGATTCGAATCTCCAAGCGGGAGCCGGTCGACTCCAAGATCAGATCAAGCTCATCGCCGGGATACTTTTCACTGCCGCCGGATCGCATCACCTCGCCCATCAACCAGGCCAGACCGGCTTTATCTTTCGATTCGTAAATTGAACCGGTGCACAGTTGCGCCTGAATATCGACAAGCGGAAAATCATGATTCTCAAGAAAATAGACAATAATGCCGTTGGAAAGCTCGATGCGCTCGGGCGCCGGCACCTTGATATCGCCCAAGGGGGGAAACTTCATTTTTTTTATGCGCTCTTCCGTTCCCCCGGCGAAAACGGCCGTGGCAACGAGCGCCAGCAGGGATAGCGCGGCGACCGCCGGTCTCCATGGCTCGAACCTTGATAGCATGAGGAACCTCCTTATGGGCGGCGCCGCCATAAGACATTTAATCATTGGACATTTAATCATCGGCTATGATGATTCACCCGGCTCGGGCCGCTTTAGTATGCCAACCGTTCTATTGCGCTTTTTAAAGACTTCTGATGCGACCCTCTGGATATCTCCCGGTGTTATCCCGCTATAATGATCCAAAACATTGAATAACCGCCTTCCGTCGCCGAATTCCGTTTCGAATATCGCGAGTTGGTAGGCCATGCCCCAGTTTGACCTGAGGCGGCGGACAAATCCGGATTTGATGCGGCTGCGGACCTTGTCCAATTCTTCCTGTGTCACGCCGTCCTTCACCAAGCGGTCAATCTCTTGATAAATGGCTTCTTCCACCTCGAGCGGTTTGTGGCCCTCGGCGACGATGGCGAAGATGGAAAACAGATTGGGATATTTGTCCCCGGGTGTGCCGACACTCGCCCCGATACGGCCGACCATCTTGTCTCGTTTGGAGATCGCTTCGTTCAGCCGGCTCGTTCTGCCGGAGCCGAGAATATCGGCCAGCAATTCGTATGTGTACCAATCAGGGTGCCGTTTGGAGGGGATGTGATACTCGATCATGACCACCGGCTGAGCCTCTTCCTCCATGATGACGCGCCGTTCAGCCGCCTGTTCTGGTTCGATGGTGTCGACATAGGGAGGATGGGGGCCCGAAGGGATTTTGGAGAAATATTTCTTGGCCAGTTTTTCGACAGTCTCAAAGTCAACATCGCCTACCAAGGCAATCACCATGTTGTTGGCGATATAGTATGTTTTATAAAATTCCCTTGCATCGTCGCGTGTGAAACTCTCAAGGTCGGAACGATGACCGATAATGCCGTCGCGGTACGGATGGGCAAGGAAGGCGACCGATAAGGTCTCATTGTATAACCGGCCGAGGGGGGTCGATTCGGATCCCCGGCGCCGCTCTTCAATCACGACATCCCGTTCCTTATAAAATTCCCGCAGAACTGGGTTCGCGAACCGGTCGCTTTCCAATAGGGCCCAAAATTCCAGTTTATTCGACGGCAGGCTGTAGAAATAGCCGGTCATATCGGTTCCGGTAAAGGCATTGAGACCGCGGCCGCCATATTCCTCAATCAGTTCGGGAAAGCGGTTCGTCGTGACATAACGGCCCGCCTCTTCCCTGGCCTCTTTAAAGGCGGCATCCAGATCCTCGAGGCGTTCGGGATCGGCAAGAATTCCCTTGCGATGTTCCGAGAGCCAGGCGTCAAAAGCCTCATCCGTTTTCTGCATGGCTTGCATCTCGGCCTTGAAGTCGGTGGCCCCCAGGCTCGTTGTGCCCTTGAACGCCATATGCTCGAACATATGGGCCAAGCCGGTATTCCCGCCGCTTTCATCAACGCCTCCGACATTAACCAGTGTGAAAAATGTGAAGACCGGGGCGTCGTGCCGTTCGAGGACCAGAAAACGAAGGCCGTTCTCCAGTTCGAATCGCTGAACTTGCCCGGCCAGTTCCTCAAATGAGGAATCAGCGGCTGTTGATGAAAGGGGACCCACAAGCCCAATGACGAGAAGGGCCGGCAGGCAACTTTTCAGGATTCTTTCTCTGACCTTCATCCCAACCTCCTTCAGCTGTGGACACGGCCGATCTCCCAGAGTGTCAGCATCCCGGGGTAGGGTCAAATGGGATGGCTTTCTTTCCCGATCCATCTCGCGTATTCTGCCCGCATGTCTAAAATCCAGAAATTATCCGAGCCGCGGCACCCGGTGGAACGCTTTTACCAGGCCATTATCGCAGCGCTTCTGGCGCCGCTGGCGCTCCCATCCGGCTGGCTGGAAAGCCTGGATCCTCCTTTAGAGCCGGTCACTCCGCCGAAACCGGAGATGGGTGATCTCGCCCTGCCCTGTTTCCCCCTGGCCAAATCGCTGAAGAGAGCTCCGGCCGAGATCGCGGCGACGATTGCGGCGGCCCATCCCACCGGGATCCCCGCTGACCGGATGGCTTCGCTTATGGGGCGCCCTTCAGCTCCCGGTCTAACCGGGATCGCGGCGGCGGGCCCCTATGTCAATTTCAAGCTCGACACGGGTGGGTTGGTTTCCTGGCTGTTACCGATGATCTTGGAAGGGGAGGCGCCCTATGGCGCTCCACTGCCCCCCACCGGGCGCAAAATTGTCTTGGAGTATTCGGGACCCAACACAAACAAACCGCTTCACCTCGGGCATGTCAGGAACAATGTTCTGGGGATGAGTCTCAGCAATATCCTCGCAGCGACGGGCGAGAATGTCGTTCGGGTGAACATTGTCAATGACCGGGGCATTCACATCTGCAAATCAATGATCTCCTACCGGCGCTGGGGAAAGGGTCTGACACCGCAGGATGAGAAGATAAAGCCGGATCACTTTGTCGGCAATCTTTATGTCCTCTTCGATCAAAAACTAAAAGGGGAACGGGCCGAGTGGGAGAAAAACCATCAGTCCTCTGCATCGGCGGCGGATGAAGCGGCCGATGAGTGGCGCAGTGACGCCGAAGCGGCGGAGGATGAATTTTTGGCGCAATCATCTTTAATGCATGAGGCGCGGGAATGTCTCCGGGCTTGGGAAGCGGAGGACCCCGAAACGCGCCGTCTGTGGAAGAGAATGAACGATTGGGTCTACGAGGGCTTCCGCGAGACGTACAAACGGATGGGTTGCACTTTCGAAAACTGGTATCGTGAGAGTGAAACGTATAAGCTGGGGAAGGAGGTCGTCGATAAGGGCCTCGAACAGGGCGTTTTCTACCGCAAATCCGACGGATCGGTTTGGGCTCGGCTGGAATCCGAGGGATTGGACGATAAGTTGCTGCTGCGATCCGACGGGACCAGCATCTATATCACCCAGGATCTGGGCACGGCGGTGAAGCGTTATGAAGACGAGCAGATGGATCGTTCCCTCTATGTCGTAGGGAGTGAACAAGTCCATCATTTCAAAACTCTTTTCGCTATCTTAAAGATCTTGGGATATCCCTGGGCCGGCGGCTGCCACCATGTGCGCTATGGTCTTATCAATCTTCCCCGGGGCATGGGAAAACTAAAATCGCGTGAAGGCCGCCGGGTCGACGCCGATACCCTTCTCGATCAATTGCGTGACATGGCGGTGGAGAAAATTGAAAGCGCAATAGAAGAAGGGAAAATGGATCGCAGCGAGGTCGGCGATTTGCTCGAAGCGGCGGAAAGGGTTGGACAGGCGGCGCTGAAGTTATATCTCCTGCAAGTGAGCGCCGACAAGAATATTGTTTACGATCCCGATGCGACGCTGCAATTCGCCGGGGATACCGGACCCGCCATTCAATACAGCCATGCAAGGATCCACGGCATTTTGCGCAAGGGGATCGCGCAGGGTCTGGTTTCTGAAGAGGATCTTGATCGCGAGAGCACGAACGGCTTCGCCTCCATACGGGTCCGCGGTGATGCGGTGAATCCGGCCTTGCTTACCGATCCCCATGAACGAGCCCTGCTCATGCAACTCATGGCTTATCCGGCCGCCATCGATCTGGCGGCGCGGACCCTCTCTCCCTCGCCGGTAGCGAATTATCTGCTGGAGCTTACAAAAATGTTCGCCCGCTTCTATCACAATTGCCCTGTGCTGAAGGCCGACACAAAAGAGCTGGTGCTGACGCGACTGCAGTTATGTCTGGCGACGGCCGGTCTCTTGAGGCGGGGGCTGGCCCTCTTGACGGTGGAGGCGCCGGAGCGGATGTAGCGGGTCTTTCCGCCCGCTGGTCCTCGTTTAACCTGCTCCCAACAATTCCAGCGCCATCTTCACGATCTCGCCCGGGTCGGACATCCGGCCCCGGCCGCCGCCTTCCCAATGCGCGGCCAGCTTCCCTTCAACGGGCCCGATAAAATGAATCCCCCTTTTTGTTAAAGCCGCTTCGTTTTCCTGGACGATCCGGCTTTCGTACATCGCGGGATTCATGGCGGGGGCGATCAGGATCGGGGCGCGTGTCGCCATGGCGATGACCGAGACAAGGTCATCCGCCAGGCCGTGGGTTATCTTCCCAATGACATTGGCGGTGCAGGGGGCGATAAGGTATAGGGCGGCCGACTGGGCCAATTCGATGTGGGGAACCTGCCGCGGCTCCGGCGGATCGAACATATCCACCAGGGGCGGAATTCCCGTGAGGGCGTGAAATGTCAGAGGCGTGATAAACCGGGCGCCCGACTCGGTCAGGATGACCTGAACACGAAGGTCGTGCTCCATCAAACCTCTGGCAATATCACAAGCCTTGAAAGCGGCGATGCTTCCCGTCACACCGAGAAGAACCAAGGGCCGGGGATCGGAATGTGGATCCGTCATGGCGTTTCCCTCCCTCCGGGCCTGTCAGCCTCTCGCTGTCTGCATCTCGGATGAGGTCTATCGGCCCGTCTGCCGGTCTGATCAATCCCGATTTTCATCGGGCGGCGTCACGGGAGCATCGACGGGGCCGACTTTGGATTGGGTCCCGCCTCCCGTTCCGCCGGCGTTGTCATGATTCTCCAGCTCATCATGCGTTGACCGGTGATTCCGCTTTTCTCGAGGCCGGAAACGCGCGCCGGTTCGCACGGATGTCTTGCGGCGGTGATGAATACCGCCTTCCGAAGGGTTCTGTGTGCGTTCCTGCCCATCCGGCTTGAACCAACCCAAGGCGCTGATCACATCCTTTGGATTCGGCGAAAGTACATTTTGCGGAGGACCCGTTTCCTCACGATAGACTCTCGGGGCGTCATTCTCTTCGAGCGGCCCCGCGGCGACGGGTTCAATGCGGTCTTCATATCCGTTCCGTTGCCGGGGTGGCGGTGAAACAGGTGAGGGTATCGCTCGCGATGAGTCCCGGGTTGAGTCGCGGCTCTCAGTTAAAGGAGGGCGGCTCTCGACGATCGGGCGCTCCTCAAGATGTTCAGGCGGAGCCTCCCGGTCGAGACGGAAATCCCGATTCCTTGTTTCGGAGGAGCGTGGCGTCTGTCTCCGATGATCTGAGGAGTGGGAGTTTCTATCATTATTAAATGAGCGCGAGGATTCTTGTTGTGGCTCTCCTCGCCGCGATGACCTGTAGGGTTTCGGCTGATCAACCGATGGTGTCTCGTTCCAGCTCCGGTCTAAAGCTTCCGGAGCCCCGGTTTGTGGACCCGCGGCCGCTTGGTCACCATCCGACGGACGGCTTCTTCTCCTGGTGCTTGTCCGTCGCCGGCTACTCGATCGACGGGGGGAGGACTGGGCCTCGGAAGGGCTGTCCATCGCCGGCGGGGGGGAGGGCCTTCGATCCCGGCCCGGCGAGCGCCGGGTGTCGGACCGGCCCCTGGATGATCCGTGATCACGGGATGAACTACCGCGGTCGCGTGAAGAGGATCCGCGGCCACGGGATGAGCCATAGCGTTCTCGCGATGATGAGCTGCTCCGCCGCCCCCGTGTCGAGGGTCTTTCCTCTTGTCCGGGCTTGGTGTGTGATGAACCGGTGGGTAGCGTCAGCTTGCTTATGGTGTTGGGGCTGTAGATGGCGACCCATCCGATGACACCCAGAATCAGGCCGCGGGCCCCGTCGATCATGAGAAAGATCGGCATTTGGAAACGAAGCCACATGACGACCGATGAGGCCACCAGCCAGATGGCAAAGCTCAATCCGATCCGGTATCCATCTTCATTTTCTTGCCGGATCCATAGGATGGCTTGTACTTGAAGATAGGAGAAGAAAAGCAGGACGAGACCAAGAAGAAATCCCATCATCTGGGCGGTGCCGCCGAGGGTGCTTCCGTTGAGAAAGAACGAGGTGAAGCTACTCCAACCAGCTATCGCCCAGATACCAAGTGCTGCGTCAACCAGGCCCGAAATGGCCAGGAGTACCAAAAATATAGTGATCATTGACATGCTCCTTACAACGAGCGTGTCGCCGTGAAACGGTTCGCCGACCTGTCGGCGCTCTATCCGTTGATCGGGGCCCGAAGATATGGTGAACCGACAAACTACCGGAACTTGGCATCGGTGGGCTCACCGGCGTGAGGTTTGGTTGGGCTGGAGCCTTTAGGGCTGGGAGGGTGGCGTTCGGCGCGGTTGCGATACAGCTAAACACCCTAATCCTCTCTACCAGAATACCTTGCCACGCGGTTTCCGCGGCGGTCCTCTCCGTAACCTGCTACCCAGGCCCGGGGACCCTGGCCGCTATCGGGCCGGAAATCCTTATAAGTCTCGGCGGCACATCGAGTTTCGTGTTTATCCAATCCTTTGATTGGCGCCGTGTGGGACAGTTTCTGTCCTGGTCACACTGTAGGCGAGTTGGACCTAAGTGTCAACGTGACCGATTTGGCTCCTGTAGCGGCCTTTGCTTCTGGGTTAGAATTTCATCATGAATCGATGGCGATATAGGGTCCCCCTCCCGATGGGGTCCTGCCGGCGCCGCCTGGGTCTGTTGGTCATTCTCATGGCCGGATGCTCTACTTGTGCTCCTCAGACAGAGATTGAAACCCTCACTCTGGCGGATGGGAATGTGACGATCCAGAAAGAGGGCTCTTTCTATACTTTTCGCAGGAATCAGTGGTCTTTTTATTCCTGGATCCATGGAGCGACAAATACCCATCATCCGAGGGATGAGATTCAAGGAACCACCCCGCCCGTTCTGATTCATTTTGATGCCCACAGCGATATGCATCCCGCTCCCAGCTGCGCTGAGCCGGAAAGCCTTCGGGCGGGATCTCTCCCGTCTGCGGAGCGGTACACCATCCGGCTTTCGATTTCGAATTTCATTCTTCCGACCCTCTACTATGGAGTTGTTCGTGAGGTTTATTGGGTCCAACCGCCTATCTCAGCCTACCAGGGCGGGATGGAGACCGTCCCCTTTGATTTGGAGGAAAGGGACGGCTGGATACGGATTGTCCCCAAACCGGGGGCGCAGCCCCTCGATACGGCCGCTTGGAGCATCCGTTCCTATCGCGGAGAGAGTGTTCCGCGCAACCTGGATGTCGCCGTTGCGGCGGGGATGGCGGCGGAGGACTGGGCGGCGGGCCCGTATACCCTGCATTGTCTGAGCTTTGAACAGCTGATCGCCCTTGAGAAGGAGGGGCGTTTTGATGGAATCGAGACGGTGTTCGATCTCGATCTCGACTATTTTGGGACGAGCGGTTCCTTGCGGGGCTATGGCTATCTGGCTTTCACAAAGGGAAGCCATATCGCCCTGGGCGCCTTGGGTGGAACACTGCCTGTCTTCTATCGTTCTCTGAAGGATTTGGAAAGCGAAGCGGGGATCCTTCGGGATTTCATACGCCGCCTCTCCCCCCAGGTCGTCGCCATGGCCGAGTCTCCCGATCATGCCCACCGGGGGATGATCCCCAGTTTGGAGGGATGGATCGAAACAGATCTCTTGCCGGGCCGGCGGGAACGGCCCCTCCTCGGCCTTGTCTCACTTCGGACCGGGGAATCCCTTACGGATCTCTCACCCGATTGTCCCGTCTCCGTCAATTTAAAAGGGGCGGCGTCCTTCACGGTGGATCTGTCCCGGGGGCCGGAGGTGGGGGAGGCCCTGGAGATGGCGCTCTATCACAATCCCCACTCTTCCGACGATCAACTCGTCTGGAGGAAGGATTTGGCGGCCGGAGCCTCCTCGGTTGAATGCCCGCTCGCCGCTTTCTTCTCCAACGGCCCTGAACCCCTCGGTGCGGGATGGGATCTTGAAATCCGGCAGAAGGCCACCGGATTTCTTCTTTGGAGCTCCGAGTTTTGTCTTGATGATGACGGATGGCTGCTGCGCTCGACCCTGGAGGATCTTGTTCAATCGGGGCGTCTGGTGGAAGACAATCCGGCGCATTATATATCCATGGCGCCCTCCAGGATTATTGCAGAGGGACGGCGGAACGGCCTGAATCGAAATGAGATTCATCGCCTTCTGCTGGCTCATCCCGGGGTGTGGGAGCATCAGTGCCGGAATTTACAATCCTTCCGTGAACAAGGTGGCTTGGTGGGGAGGTAGACCGGGACTTCAAATCTTCAAATTCTTGACACCCCCCACGCGCCCGACCATAATTCGGTTACCTTGGCTGGTCGGGTAAGCCTTCTCACATGGCACTGCACGACCGATTGACATTCTGCGCGCTTCAAGAGGCGATCTCCCCTTCCTGCTCCGGACGGGGTCAAGGTAGAAGGACTCCCCTTCGCCGCCTTCAGGCATACCCTACGCCGATATGGATCCTTCCATCCACGCCGTCGCACAAGACCCGTGCTCTTCATCCGGTGATACAAGGAGGCAAGCATGCAGATTTCCGGGCATAGATTCGGATTTCTTGTGGCGGTCAATAGCATCGTCTTTGTCGGATTGTCGATGCTTCTCCTGGGATCTCTGTTCCAGATGACAAGATCCGATCAATCGATGCGACTGGGGCTGCTCTGTCTTGTTATGATCTCTTTCTTCGGTCTCATCGGGCTGGTGCAGAGCAGGCTCCCGGCCATAAAAATGACGAGGGAAGGCCGGCAAAGCAGTGTGGAGCGCTCCATCAACAGGGTGCGGACGACAATCGGAATTTGGATGAATTCCTCACAGAAGACACCCAAAGCGGTCGCCGCCGATATAAATTTATTGATCAAAGAAGAACCGAAGCTTCCAATTCAGATAAGAGAACTTCTTCTTCGCGTGAGAGAGGAGGGCGATAAGCTTGAGGAGGAGATTATGAGGGAAGTCATCTACTGGGATCGATCAACAAACAAAGTTTCCTCGAGGGCCAGGGAAGAACTTGATACCTATTTGAGGGAGGCGGCTTTGTAGGGCTCCTGGCGCCGCCGCCCCGATAATACAATTGGTATGGGAGAGTGTCATGCGCATCGCTCTCTCATTCCCATCATTGCAGAGAGGTGATCATGGCGAGCTTTTGTACAACGATAAACTGCATGGACGGCAGAGTTCAGCTGCCGGTTATTCATTATCTCAAAGAGAGATTTGGTGCCGATTATATCGATTCGATAACGGAACCGGGTCCCGTACGGATCCTCGCTGAGCAGACAAAAACCCTCCTGATAGAGTCGATCTTCGCAAGATTGACGATATCGGTCGAGAGCCACAAATCCAGGGCGGTGGCGGTGGTCGGGCATCATGATTGTGCCGGCAATCCCGCGCCGAAAGAGGAACAACTCGAGCAGATTGCACAGTCTATCCGATTCATCAAACAACGATTCAATTCCATCCAGGTCATCGGTCTCTGGGTGGATGAGAATTGGGACGTGATGGAATGGAGGCCCTCCAAATAGGACGGATCCTATCAGGGCAGAGTTAATCCCACCAAACAGCTATCTTTACCTTTCGATGATCGGCTGATTTTGGCCTGCTGTCATAACTCTATTTCTATCAGCCAGTTAAAGTGTCTGTCGCCGCCGGTGTTTTTCTTGCTTTTGCTCCAGAAGGGCCCCGGATTGCCGATACCTGATATATCCGTCTGTATCTGACACTTGGGGGAATTATGAACGAGGTCTTTCAAACGCATCTTTCATTCCTGGATGACCATATTGGCGGCTTCCTCAGCGGGAAAGCCTACCTTGCCTTTGGTGAGGGGGGATCAGGGAAATCCATCATGGGACTCCAGTACGCGCTCGGCGCCGTCAAAAACGGCGAGGCGGCGGTTTATATGGTCATGGAAAGACCCGCTGATCTCATCGCACAGGGCATGAGCCTCGGTCTTGGTCTCGATCCTGCTGTTAAGAGTGGGCGACTTATCTTTCTTGAGTATGACAGGGATGTGACAAGCCGGATCATGCGATTCGGCTGGAAGCCCTTCCTTGAACAACTGGAACCCCTTCGTCAGGAAGGGGAGATCCGGCGGATTGTTTTTGATCCTATCCATCCTCTTTTCGCCGGAACGACCGAAGAAGGGCGACTACGCTACGATCTCCGCTATTTAGTGGAGACATTACAGGAATGGAATTGGACACCGCTATTCCTGAATGATCGAGGAGCGACGCAGGGCCATCCGTCATTTTATCGGGTTTTTACGGAAGTCTGCTACGGTGTCTTTGAGCTGCAAGACGAGATTGAGAATCTTGAATCGAACAAATACCTCTTCATTCACAATATCAGGCAGTCATCAGATCGGATGCGGAAAATCCCCTTTCAGATTGTGGCGGACAGGGGAATTGTTGAACGATCCATCAGCAGGCCTGATGTGATTGAGATTCCGGTGGCTGTTCAGGGAAAGGAAGAGGAAGAACCGGCTATGCCGACCGTGCTCTTCGCTGACGATGATCCATTTGTCCGATCCATTCTCAAGAAGGCGCTGCGGAAGGAGTTTAACATTATATTGGCGGAGGACGGCGCCGAAGCCGTGACATTCGCGTTGAGTGAAAAACCGGATGTCGTTGTGCTTGATGTGGAAATGCCGCGATTTTCAGGATTTGAAGTCTGCCGCACTTTGCGAGCGAGAGGATTTGATCGCGCGATCATCTTCATCTCCGCCGCCGGAAGCCAGGAAGAACGGGTCAAAGGGTTATCTCTGGGAGCCAACGATTTTATCACAAAACCGTTTGATTTGCTGGTGGTCCAAGAAAAGATCCGCAATGCAAGCCGTATCCGGGTGACCAGCGCCGGCCCGCGGCAGCAGAATATTCCATTGGAAACCTTGTTGGATACGGCCCACGGAACCCGGTTGTCAGGCGCCGAATTCAGAATGAGATTAGCCAGAGCTTGTGAAGGTATCGAGAAATTCGATGTCCCGATCGGCATTGTTCAATTAAATTGGGATGCGGAACAGCTGGGTGAAGATGCCGTACAAAGAATCCATTCGGATCTTGAAAACTGGAGCCGGCCCGAGGATCTCATGACCTTTAATGATCATAATGAAGCCCTTGTCGTCCTCAATGCCGAGGGCCGCAGCGGGACAATAGCCTATATACGGAAACTTCGCCGGTTTTGGGTGCAAAATCTCGGTCCAGAGAACGCGGCCGGGTTCCTAAGCCAAATCAAGGTCTCCTTCGGTATTGTACAATCTACCGGGAAGAAAGCGCTCACACCCAAAAGGGCGCTGGCTTTTGTGGAGAATCAACAGGCTAATCTTTATGGCGATCCAATGTTCCAACGATCCTCTGATGGGGAATCCGGGGATTCTTCAACGTCGACCGGAACCGATGGATGAGGGGATTGATGAAGCCTCTGATGCGCGCATCCTTGATCCTGTTCTTCTGGATCTCCGTTTTTTCCGGCGCCTCGGGGTATCCATTGCCGGCCAATATGGCGGCAGGCGACAGCCTTCTGGCGGCGGCCCGGGAAGCCCTTTGGAGCGGCGATGAAAAGGGAGCGGTTTCAGACTTCAAGGCCTACTTAACGATCCGGCCCCAGGATCATTCCGCCCGTTTTGATCTGGCGAACGCGCTGGCCTGGTCGGGGAACCCCAATCAGGCTGTCCCATTATATGATGAACTCCTCAAGGGAAGCCCCCAGGATACGTCCTACATCAGGGCGCGGGCCAATGCGCTCCATTGGGCCGGGCGGAATGAAGAAGCGATGCTGGAATTGTGCTCTCTGCTGTCTGTGATGGGTGAGGATCCGGAATCGAGTCCGCAAATCCGCCGGATCCGAAGGCTTTTGGATCCGGAGAGAACCGGCGAAACAGAGTACTTTCATGATTCCGGCGGGATGACGGCGGTGCGTACGCAATGGGTCCATCAAGTGATCGGATCGGTCATGCGGAATATATCGATGGATGCCGCATTGGAGTGGATCTCCGACGGCGACAACGAATTCACGGGCACCGAGCTTGTCGCCGGCGTGACGCATGTATTTTCCGGGGGCCATACACTAAGAAGCCGGACAGGCGGTGTGTTTTATAATGACGATGGATCAGAGCCGAGAATCGACCTGCGTTTTCTTTCACGCCCTGTGTCAAGGCTCACAACCAATGTGCAGTTGAACTATCGCGATCGAGCGTACGAACTCAAAAGCTATAGAGCCCACCGGCAATCAGTGCGCGGGTGGGAGGGGCTTCTCTCATCTTATATGAGCTTTCCCGGAGACCGAGGCATTTTCGCACAGATTCGCGCGGGCCGGTATGATGATCGAAATATTGTGCGATCGATGGATCTCTCTCTTGAAGTTCCAATCCACAAAACGTTCTTGTTGGTCGGGTCGGCATATGGAATCGACTATCAAAACATCTCGGAGAATTACTGGTCCCCCGAGAAGGAATGGAATCTCGCGGCAAAACTGATAAAGCAGTTATCATTGTCTCAGTCCTCTTCCTTGAAATTGGCGCTATGGGGCGGCGGTATCGGAAATGAATATGGCCGGGGCCGCATGACCGGCGCGAGTGCGGAGTTATCGCTTAGACCCGCAACAAGGCTGGAGATCTTCGGGTCGGCTGAATATCATTCTTCGCGCCGTGAAACGACGTATCTGTGGCGGGTCTTTACTTTTGCCCTGCGATGGAGCCCATAATATGCTCAAGAGGACGACAAGCTATTTCGCCCTGTTTATCTTTCTGGCCGCCTTTTTATCTTTGGCCGGTTACCTCATTTTTGCACTCGTTTTTAAAGAGCCCCTTCCGGTTATGCCGATCCTCATTCGCGGCGCCGGAGGATTCTTCTTCGGTTTCATGTGCCTGCTGCTGCTGCGTTATCTTTTCTTGATGTGGTTTGCCTATCTGGACCAGGTGGAGGGCTCCTTGGAGAAAACGCCGGAATCGACACCCGGCGTCAGTATTATTGTACCAGCCTTCAACGAGGGGGCCGGAATCGAGGCGGCTATCCGCTCGCTGCTGGAACTCGATTACCCGACCTATGAGATTATCGTGGTGGATGACGGCTCAACGGATGATACGTATCAGAGAGCCCAATCGATGGAGGGGCGGTATTCCGGGGTGCGCATCCGCGTTTTACACAAGCGAAACGGGGGCAAGGCGAGCGCATTGAATCTCGGTATCGCGGCGGCAGATGAAGAATTGATTCTCTGTGTTGATGGCGATTCCAAGTTGGCGCCCGGCAGTCTTAGATCGGCGATGATCCATTTCGCTGATCCGGATGTAGGGGCGGTGGCTGGAAATGTTAAAGTGGTCAACCGGCGCAATATGATTACTCGTCTGCAGGCTTTGGAATATATCGAAGGTTTGAATATGGTCCGGAGGGCGCAGGCCTTCTTCCGGTCGGTGAATATCATTCCAGGGCCTTTCGGGATCTTTCGGCGGCGGGTGATACTCGAGGCGGGCGGCTATACGACCGACACATTCGCCGAGGATTGCGATATTACCCTGAAGATTCTTGAGCGCGGCTGGAAGATCCGCTATGAGCCGCATGCCATTGCTTTCACTGAAGCGCCGGAGAACATGCAGGACCTCATCAAGCAGCGTTACCGCTGGACAAGAGGGGTGCTGCAGGCTCTCAAAAAGCGCTGGGCAGCGGCCTTGAGCTTTAGAAATAGAGGACTTTCCTTTGCGGTTCTGTACCTCTCATTCGAAGGATTGATCTGGCCTGCGGTCAATGTCGCGGCGCATCTCTTCCTCATCTATGTGACGGGATTATACGGAGGCGGGGCGCTCCTCGTTCTATGGTGGGCGCAACTCACGGTATTGGATCTGGTGGCGGCGCTCTACTGCATTGTTGTAGAGGAGGAGCGGTTGTCGCTGATTCCCTACGCCATCGTATACCGGCTTTTCTTTGCTTTAGCCTTGGATATCTGCAAACTCGCCGCCTCGGTGGAGGAACTCTTCGCGGTTGAGATGAGCTGGGGGAAGGTCGAACGCCGGGGACGAATCTAACAGGGCGTCAAGTCCTTTAGATTCATGGAGGATGTACAATGAGTCTCATTCCTTTCTTTTCAACGGTGATCCTGGTGGCGACTATCGCCTCGATCATCCTCGCGATAGCGTCTTACCTTGCCTACAAGGCGAGGGAGCGGAGAAATCCGAATAGGGAATTTAATGAAGCGGAGAGGCGCGAAGCCGTCTTTTTCCACCGGTACGTGCCGACGCAGATTCAAGCCACTGGGACCGATGATGAGCCGATGGAGACGCCGGATATTTGAGGACCTTTAAAAAAGGAGTGAATGATATGCCATCTCCTTTGGGAACCCGTCGGGTAACGAGACCGCGGATTACAAGAAGCCAGGTGCTTCTGGCGGGGCTTCTGATGGCCTTTCTGGCCGTTATCGCCACGATAGGGCTCCTTCGCATTTATCCTCCCGGGCCCATGCAACCGTCACTGAAGCCGGCGGAGAGCCCGGCGGCTTCAGAAATTGAAAACCTTGAAATTGTGATTTTGTCCACTGAGGCGAATCATTCCTATTTCAAATCGTTTGGAGGCGATGAGACGATCATCCTCCAGCCATGGCAGGATCTTTTCAGAAAGCTTGGTATCAGAAACCGATTGATCCCCTCACTGGATGATTGGCAGGGGGAAGTGCTTCTGCTTCCGCACGCTTTCTGCCTTTCCGATCAAGAGTGCCTGCAGATTGAGCAGGGGATCGAAGATGGGGAAGGCGTCATCTTCGCCGGCGCCGCCGGTGTCAGGAATCCCAATGGAAGCTGGCGTGGGTGGGATCGGATGAAATCACTTCTCGGATGCACAGAGATCCGGGAATTCGAGTTGCAAGAAACGTCATTTATTTATATATCGCCTGACGGCCCAATCGGTACACGGTCTTTGTCCGGATATAGAATCGCATTGGACAAGCGTCCCTCGCAATGGGGGATTACGGGACTGCCCTCCGCCGCAGTCTGGTCTAATTGGATGCGCGAACCAAATCCATACTCAAGCAAGCCTTTTTCAGCCGCCGCTGTTGGAGTGAAGGGAGCGGGCAGAATTGCGTGGGTCGGTTTTGATCCCGATCTCCCGACAGCGCAGGCCGATAATATCAAAACGTCTTTAACATTTTTGCGGGAGATGATTCTTTGGTGCTCCGGAACTCCTGTCTCTGAACCGGATCTCTGGCCGGGCGGAAAGAAGATGGCTTTGCTGGTGGTCACCGACACCGAGCATGAATTCGCCAATGCCCGGCATATCGATACTGTTCTCACATTCTATGGGATCCGCGGCGGCTTCATGTGCCTGAGTGATCTAGCCAAGAAGTATCCCGACATAGTCGAATCCCTTGCTGAGAGGCATGATATCGGCAGTCACAGTGATGATCATCAGCGATTTGACGGGCAGCCTTTCAAACAACAGATAGAACGCCTTCACCGCAGCTCGAAGGATCTCTCGCGTATAATTGGCCGGCCCATTCTCGGCTTTCGTCCGCCGCAAGAGGGATTCGATCAGGCGACCATCAAGGCCATGGCTCAAACAGGATTCCAATATCTCCTGGGGAGCGGAAACATCGCCAGTGCGATGCCAGAGATTCTTCCCGCACCGACAGCGGAGAATCCCAATGCCTTCGTTATCACTATTCCACGCGCCCAGCGGGATGATTACCAATTGCTTGAAAAGGAAGATGGTACTGAGATCGGTGTCCTTAAAAAGCTCCGGTTTGATTTTGAGAAGACCCGTTGTTTCAATGGGATTGATTATGTCAGCCTTCATACACAAGTCATGGGGAAGACCGAAAATATAGAGGATCTTGAACAATTCCTTGCGTCGATTCCGCTCGAGGAACTTTGGATCAGCGGGCCCGATGGCTTGGCGAAATGGTGGATCCAAAGGCATGGCGTAAAAACATCGATACGGCGCGGGAATGATGAGTTTGCTCTCTTTATTGAGAATGGGGCTTCAGATGTTGTGGAGGGTCTCTGCGTGTGGGTCTGCCTGCCGGGAAACCCTGATCACCTCCAGGTAGAGGGAGAGATCAAGAATCTCCAGGGCCCCGACCCCCGCGGCGCCTATCGGATTGATTGCGGAACGATTCAATCCCGAGAAATGAGAATCATTCGATTGAAATCAGGATCGGGGGATTGGGCTTCGATGACAGAATTACCATGAGTCCTGATGGCGCTAACTCCAGAGGAAAGTATGCAAAGAGCCTGGCGGCCGAATGGGCCGCCGGGCTCTTGACCACTTTAGATGCAATTTCCGAAGCACAACCTAAATCTCGAGTTTCCTTCGCCTTCGCTCTTCATGATTCTGCAGCACAAACCAGATAATGGCCGAAAAGAAGAGAAGATGGAGTCCCCAAAGCGTTGTGCCGAGACTCTCCCTATATCCCTGAGCCATGATATTCGGCGAAACCTCCCTAGCTCTCATAATGGCGCCCATCGCATTGTAGAGTCCCTGGCACTGGCCGAGAATCCCCAGAATGGCGCTGATCGCGCCCCAGAAGAGGATGGCATGATGCCCGGTACCGGGAGCCCCCTTCTTTAAGAAGGTACAGTAGATCCGCCAGAGTGACAGGAAGATCAGGGTGATCGTGAGGGCCAGGAGAGGCCATGCATAAACGCCGCATTCCATAAAAAACTTCGACATAAAAGACCTCCAATAGTGACCGCGTTAGAATACGCTTTGTTAAATTCCATTTGGAGTTTGCCACCCCAATAAGCCATCGGCTTCGGCGCGTACGATACGGGTGACACTGCTTGATAGAAGAAACCAAATAAGCCCCGTTATGACGGCCGCGAACAGGCAGACAATCCCGGCGGCTGCGCTCTGCCGCACGGCTTCAGCCATTCCGGTGCCCGACGGTTTTATATATAGAGTCATGAATAGGTATGAGGCGGTCAGCGTCACAAGAAAGGCGATGACCCCCACAAAGGCGTTGAGTCCGGCCATAACCAGTAAAGGCGTCAGGCCTGAATGCAGGTTGCGGACCCTGTAGTCCTTCTTGATGAAAAGAGTGTAAATTTTCTTAAGCATCAGATAGATCGTTGCGGTAGAGGTTCCCAGAACCGGCCAGACCATGGGACCGGCATCGGCGAAGGGCCGGGCGGTCAGTAAAATATGTCCGGTGGTCACACCCATAAACAGAAGCAGAATAATCAGTGTGGTTTGTTCCCAGCGGGATTGGGCTTGAGACGATAAGCGATCCAGGAATCTCTTGATCGGTGATTGATGAACCTCGATCAGGTCGGCGAGGGCTTCATCGGAAATATTGAGTATCCCGGCGACCCGCTCTTCGGCCTCCCGCTCGGATAAGCCGCTCTCCCTGTAATGACGGTGCAACTCTTCCATGTCGGCGGCGATCTCAAGAATGATTCTCGACTTCACCGGTTGCGGCAAATCCAGGCGTTCATGTATCCGCCGGAGATGTTCGGCGTATCGATATTCCGTCATTTCTCCTCCACAATGTTAAAGAAAATTTCGAAAAAGCCCCGCCAGGCTTCCCGCAGAAGCCGGGCTTCTTTCTGCCCTTTGGAGGTCAATGAGTAACTCTTGCGCTGTCTCTTCCCGTCGCCCGGTGTCCAAGATCCTTTGATCAGTCCGTCTTTTTCCAGTTTGTGCAGGATGGGGTAGAGGGTTCCGTGATTGAATCGGAAATGGCCCCGGCTCTTTTCCTCGATTTCCAGGGCCAGTTGATAACCGTGCCGGGGGCCGGATGACAAAATGGCCAGGAGTAGAATTTCATTGCAGCTCTTCGTCAGGTTTTGGATCTCGAGCGCGGACACTGGGAAATCCTCCCCATGAGTACTTATATATAGTCTCTATATATCGACTATCTATATAATCGCCCCAGCCTCCATATCTGTCAAGCGGGGGCCGTGACTTTTTTTCAAATGGGCCGACCGTGGGGCGCCTTTTAATCTCAAGGTACGCAAAAAGATACGCCGGGCCTTGTCAGTCCCCTCGATTCCGGGAACAATTCCCTCTGACCGTGTTAGGAAGGGGGGCGTCCCAAGATCTTGGAGGTCAACAAAATCCAGGGGGTCTGTGAATGAGCGGTTCAGCGCATCGTTTTATCGGTTTTCCCATCCAACGGCCGACCCTTCTCCTCGATGAAGCGCGGGCGAAGCGGAATATCGCCCGGATGGTGGAGAAGGCCCGCCGCGCCGGCGTGCATTTGAGACCGCATTTCAAGACGCATCAATCGGTGGAAATCGGTGCGTGGTTCAAAGCCATGGGCGTTGAATCGATCACTGTCTCTTCGGTTGAGATGGCCGAGGCTTTCGCTGAGGCCGGCTGGACCGATATCACCATTGCCTTCCCGGTCAATCTTCCGCAGCTCGATTCCATCCGGACCTTGGCTTCAGAGATTGATCTCGGACTTCTCGTCGATGCCGAGGCATCGGCGATCGCGCTATCCGAGATCCCCTCTTCTGGGCTCAATGTCTGGATCAAAATTGATGCGGGTTATGGCCGGGCGGGTGTCCCCTGGGATGACACTGAAAAGATCGCCGTCATCGCAGGCATTCTGCGGCGATCTCCGAAAACGCATTTCGAGGGTATCCTGACTCACAGCGGCCACAGTTATCATCAGAGGTCCCGTGATGGAGTTCTGGCCATTCATACAGAATCGGCGAATCGAATGAAATCGGTTAAGACAGCGCTGTTGGAGCGGGGCCATACCGGGTGCAAAATTTCGATCGGCGACACGCCGACCAGTGTGCTTGCGGATGATTTTTCAGGAATCGATGAAATCCGGCCCGGCAATTTTGTCTTCTATGATCTTATGCAGCGGGCCATCGGTTCTTGCGGTGATGATGAGATCGCGGTCGCCGTTGCCTGTCCCGTTGTCGGAAAGTATCGACATCGCCGCCAGATTCTCATCTATGGCGGTGCGGTGCATCTTTCCAAAGAGCACCTTTTGGTAGATAATGAACAAGATATCTTCGGTTGCCTCTCTTTGATCCCTGCTGAATCGCTTGGATCTCCCGATTGGCGGGCGCCGTTGGTCTCCCTTTCACAAGAACATGGATTGGTGGAAGTAACAGAGGAAATTTTCAATGATCTGTCAATCGGCGATGTTGTTCTTGTACTACCGGTCCACTCATGTCTGACCTGTGACCTCCATAGGGAATACTGGACGCTGGGTGGAGCCCGAATATCGAGGATATAATCACACGGAAACCGGGAACGCTCTCCGGAGGATTTATGAAACGCATTGTTTCAGGTCTCCTAAGACCCGTTTGTATTGTCTTGTTGTTATCAGCGGCCGCGATGTCCTGTCCGGCCCAGGCTGACCTATCGACCGACTCCAAGGATTCGTATGCTCGGGCGATAAGTCAGAGCCGGGAAGCGATCCGGAAGATGATGGAATCTTCCGGTGTCCCTGGTGTGAGTGTGGCGGTTTTCATCGATGATCGTGAAATTTGGTCCGAACCGTTTGGATTTTCGGATATCGAACAAAAAATTCCGGTGACAAAAGAGACCAAGTTTGGTATCGGCAGCATCTCAAAGGTGCTGACGACGGCTCTTTGCGCCCGGCTGGTCGATGAGGGGAAACTGGATTGGGATGCTCCAATCGAAAAATATCTGCCCGGTTTTGAGCATGGGGGTCACGGGATCTCGATCCGGCAGATCGCATCTCATCTGAGCGGCCTGCCCACTGGTTTTGATAAGGAATATATGTATACCACTCGGCACTTCGAGACGACGCAAGAGGTGCTGGATCTTTATCTTCAACAACCGCTGGAAGATATCCCGGGAGAGCGGGTTCTCTACGCAACGACCTCTTATACCGTTATCGCCGCCGTTATTGAGAGTGTCCTGAAGAAGAACTTCCTGAGCTGCATGGATGAATTCCTGCTGCAGCCCTTGAAGCTGACCCATACGGTGCCGAATGACAGGCTGAAGGAGATACCAAACTGCACAGAGTTCTATGTGGGCAATCGGAAAAAGGAAATATCCAAGGCCGACTTCCATGATCCGAGCTATAAATGGGCCGGCGCCGGCTATCTATCCACCGCTGATGATATGGCCCGCTTCGGATCGGCGCTTCTGAACTCAGACTATCTCCGGCCTGAAACGGTGCAAGATATCTTCAACCGCCAATTGACCAATGAGGGGGGACTGACCCGCTATGCCATTGGATGGGAGATAGGAACCGCTGAGAAGGGGAAAAAGATCCTCATAAAATCGGGCGGCGGCCCCGGGATTTCTTCTTATCTCGCCGTTTATCCCGAGGAGGGCATGGTGGTGGCCATCCTCTCGAATATGTCAAAGGCGCCGGTAAGCGGGCGGCTCTTCAAGCAGATCTCTGATGCTTTTCTGGAAGCAAAAGAATGAGTGAGGCGCCGAGCCGATACATTGGGGAAACGATCGAAGTCGGCTTTGACAAGAAACCTGAGTTTGAGAAGAAGCCCGGATGTCCCAAACGATTTATCTGGCGCAGCCGTCCGTATGAAATTGCGGCATTGTTAAAGGAATGGCATGACTACAGGCGCAGGGATCGAATGGCCCACAATATGCGCCCTAGTCACGCCGCGGCGGCCGAGAGCCGCGGGTCGTGGGGTGTCGGGCGGGATTATTTCCGGGTGCGGACCGCATCAGATCGAATTTTTGATATCTATTTCGACCGGGCGCCAAGGGGCACGGCGCAGCGCAAAGGGATCTGGCGGCTATTCCGTGAAGTTTTTAATGAAGAGGAAGAATGTCCATGACGCATCTTGAAAAGGAGAAAGGCAGTTTATGACCGGACAAGCGAAATCAAACGGTGTAACCGGAGCCGATGCGGCCGTCCTCGCCATATCGAGTGATACAATGGGCCGGGGCGACGAGGCATTGGGCGCGATTCTGATCCGCAGTTTCTTCCATACGGTGGGCGAAGCGGAACAGGATCCCGGCGCTGTTATCTTCTACAACACAGGCGTCAAGCTGGTCATCGAGGGATCCCCGATTCTCGATGATCTTCAAAAACTCGCCGGCAGAGGAGTCAAGATATTGGCGTGCGGCACCTGTCTTGGACATTTTGGCCTCAAAGAAAAAATCGTCGTGGGGGAGATATCCAACATGTATGCGATCACCGAGATACTGATGGGACCCGGGAAGGTTGTAAACCTAGGATAGATCTTCATTCTGGGCTAAAGGTCATGTTCCCCGCGCCTTGTGCTAACGATCCCTTGGACAGACGGCGTTCTATCTCTCCAATACGATCTTTTGAACGGCTTGTTGATCCCCCGATTGGCAGCGGCAGAAGTATATTCCCGATGCCATCTCATGGCCGGCGATGTCCCGTCCGCTCCACTGTACAACGTGGCCGCCCGGCGGAAGCATCTCATCGAGAAGGGTATTCACGAGGCGGCCCCGGACATCATAGAGAGCTATCCGGGCCCGGCCCGCCTTTGGGATGTTGAAGACGATGGAGGTCATGCTGTTAAAGGGGTTTGGAGCGGCTCCGGCAATGAAGAGTCTCGACGCGGCGGCTCCATCCACCGGCGCATCGCTGGCGCCCGTTGCGGTCTCGAAATACCAGAGCGCCGCCGTCGCCAAGGGGCGGTCTTCGATATCAAGCGCTCCGCGCTCAACCTCAACTGTATAGATTGTCTCGGCCTGCAAAAATTCACCGGGACGGTATTTCAGATGCTGATTCGAATCACTCCACTCCCATGTGCCGCCGGGACCCGGCTCCGGTGAGATGACAATGGCCGCTTCGGTCGATGACGAGTCCATCGATTTGTTGAAGTAAATATCAATTGTCGCGTGAAGCGGGACCTCATCCCCAATGGGAGAGAAATCGATCACCAACGGCTCGTCGGAACATTTTACCGCATCCCTCCAGAGAAGATCGACAAGCAGCGTCCGGTCGACTCCATACCCCGCCCACTGATAAAATTCGTAGGAAGAGGAGTCACCGGGAGCGAGGTTTCCGAAGCGTTTTTCAAAAAAGAGGTTTTCCATGTCGGCGCAGGAGCCCGAAGGATAGATCGGGTATTCACCGGTGAAGTTCCCCAAGGGGGGATTGCAGAGGAAGTAGCTATAGGTCGGCATAAACTCGGTGGTGCGGTCGGGAAGAATAACGCCGATCGAATAGAATGAGGTGCGATCGTAGGCGGCAAACCAATTGCCGTCGATTTCCGCCGCGGTCATTCCAGCCTCACCACTGTATGCGCCGGTATCATTAGGAAGCAGGCCCCGATCATCCTCCTCCCGATCCGATCCCGCGGCGCTTCCATAAAGCCACTGTTCCCGTCCCCAGACAAAATCAAAATCGTGGGCCACGGCGTCGATGTTTCGAATGACATAGCGATGGCGGAACATCCGGCTGTCGTTGTAAAATTGCACGGTCTTCGTTACCGCAACCTTATTACGGAGTCCGTAGAGCCCTCCTGAGGACATTTTAAATGTCAACGATTCCAAATCGCCGGAGAGCAGCCAAGAGAGGGCATCTCCGGTCCATTTGATATTGCTGGGATAAGTTCCTGTTCCGTCGTTATAAGCGCTGTGGTCGAGATGCACGGCAACCCGCTCCATGCAATCAACCGTATGGGGCTCGCCGGTTTCAAGATCAGTGACGTGCAGATCGACAACACAGCCCGGCCCATGCGGCGAGGAATAGTCCGACCCGAGGATTCCCGTGTGGATATATTGATTCCAAATGAGATAGCCGTTGCGGAAGTCCCTTAAGCCCATATCTCCTGTGTGATAGCGATCAATGAGGGTTCCGGCCAGGCCGCTCGGGGCGTCAAATTCGATGGTCACGCGGGCGACCGACGCTAATGTCATATCACAAATGAATTCGATGATATTATCTTGAACCGAGATACTTGAAACACCCTCGCCCTGGACGATCACATTCTCGATGCTGTTCGCTTTCGGCAGAATCGGGATCCGGATCAGAGCGTCATTGACGGCTGAGGAACGAATGAGGCCGAAATCGCTTATTGTATGATGCCACCCCGCACCCAAACCATTCGATTCCACGGCAAACCCTGTATAGGAATCGTAGGCATCCTGCCCGGCGCCGGTCGTGATGCCGGTCCACCGTCGCACGGTATAAAGAGAGAAGAAGGGAGAGAGGCCGCTGCCACCGGAAGCATCGCGATAGGCCGTGACGTTCAGCTGATAATTACCGGTGGGGCGCGCCTCACCGGTGATACCCCCCACATGAAAGAATCCGGTATATGTGCCGTCTCCCGAAGTCAGATCCGGTGGAACACCGTCATCGAATAAATGATCACGGACAGCTGGATTGACGATTCCCATCACGACCACTGAATCACAGTCGGTGACGGGCAATCCGTCGAGTGTGACATCGGCGTTGATAAGGATATTACCGAACCAGGAATAGGAAGATTTATCGATGCTGATATCCAATGAAAATAGATCCTGTCGAAGATCCGCCGCATGCGCTGTCATGGCAACGAGGAGGGGCGCAAGAAGAGCGGTGATTATGTATAAGAACCGGTTCAGATTTTCATCCCCCCTCTGGATGCACAAGCCCTTGTAATTCTATCACAAATTCTTGGTGAATTGGAGGGGGCATTGTCCGGATGTGCTGAACGAGTCTTTACGAACCGATATAGCCTAGTGAGCGGAGCCTTTCCAGCATTTCGCCGTCCACGCCGGAGGGCCGCTCTGGATCATCCGGAACCGGCCGCAGGCCGTAGCTGGGGATTGCCACCGGCGGATGCCGCTCCGCATGGCCGGGTTCAATTATTTCAAGGACAGGACGCCCGCCCAGATCATTCGCCAGCGGGAGGCCCATGAGATACATGCAGGTCGCGGCGGCATCGGCCAGACTATACCGATTCTCTGAAATAGCTCCAGACTGTACATTGGCGCCGCTGACAATCAGCCAGCCATCCTCGTTTTCCTCTTTCCAGCCGGGAAGGATGAGGATGATCTTGATGGCTCCCTGATCCCCGGCTGCTTGTCCCCGGTATGTCAGGAGATCCGTCAGGGGCTCTGAAATGAAATCGATATACGCATTCAATTCCCGGTTGAACGGTGACTCCCACTCCTCGATTTTGCCCTTGGACAGGACCCGCTTCATGACATCCGGTCCCGGCAGATAGAGCATGAGTAGATCCGGATCGAGTTTTCTTTGAAGATAGGCGGAGGCGGCGGCGTAGAGATGGTCGGATGTATAGAGCGTAGAGGATAATTCCGGAGAAACAGATTCCGGCGCTGCTTTCATTAAGGGCGCCAATTCAAAGAGCAGACTTGCCGGGTAGGTTTCACCCGCCAGTTGATGGGCGCCGGATGGATCCCATGCCGGAGCCGCCGGAGAATCGGCATCCGGCGAAGAGTCCCCGCGCTCCTGTATGAGCTGTTGAAGCTTGAGAAAGGCATGATCGGTAATCATTGCGCCGCGGATCTGATCGGCCGGCCAGGTGGCCCACCATCCCGCCACAACATTCGATCGCCCCACCTCATCCTCCAGATCCCACAATGCCTTGGATTGGCGCATATGGCTTCTGATGGCCAGACTCTGCGTCAATCGAAAGAAGGGAAGGACATGATTAAAAGCCTCATAGAGCCCGACCTGGCCGGGCCTGACAATCAAGGGCGTCCGCAAACCGCGGAGCGTCTCTATTTTATAATCGGCGATTCCGTGGCGCTGATAACTTTCTCCAGTCGCCAAACTTGTCCATTGAATCGGCGGGATAAGGCCGGTTCCCGGATCGAGACGGACCCAGGCGCCGGTCTCAAGCACATTGTTAAATCCGGGGATATCCTTCCGGGCGCGTAATTCCTGCAGGCGGGCCCGGGTCATCCCGTCAATCCCCACAATCACCAGGGGGCGGCCGCTGGGATCGACCTGCGTCATATCGAGTTTAACATTGTCTGTTGTTCCGGGTGATGTTGTCGCCCGGAGAACGAGCATGAAGAGAATGACGGCGAAGGCAAAATATCCAAGAATGAAAAAGGCCTTCTTCCAGTCTCCTTTGCGGGCCTTGTGGGGTTTTTTCCAATAAACGATGAGAATATACATGGCATAGGTGAAAATCCGGCTGAGGATGAGACTGGCACCCAGAACCAGGGCGTAGATCGGCAAGGCGCGGACGCTGATCAGGACCTCTCGTGAGGCGCCGCCGACGCCGTTCCAACGGCACCAGAAGATCCCGTAGACGGCGACCAGAAGGAAAAAGAACAAACCCATGGCGAAGGCCGCCGTTTTTGTATCGCTGAGTCGTTTCTTTTGAAAGAGAAAATAGATCGTTTTTAGTAGGGCGCCGGAGAGCCCGATCCCCAGCGCCAGGATGCTGTAGACACCCAACAGGGTTGTCGAGAGAAGGACCAGATCTTGAAAGGATCCAAGGAAACCCGGGTGAAGGACAAGCGTTGTCGCGATCATGAGAGAGCCGACGGCGCCGCCGCCGATGATGCCGATGGAGATTCCGATGAGGATGTTGCTTCTTAGCTCTTGGGCAAGATCGCTCCAGGTATTTCTCATCCGTTACATGTCCTGCTTTCGGGAAGATTCAGATCCGGTCCGGCTTCCGTTCAGACTCGTCTAATTCAGCCCCATTAATTCAGACCGACCAGGGGCCAAAAGTAACGCACCCAAAGCAGTATGACCGTCCAGGAAACCAGGTGCAAGATGACCCCGGGAAGCAGCAGGTCGCTTACTTTCAATTGCTTGGAAGAGAAGATGATGGCGATAGGCGGAGCGCCCATCGGGAAGATGTAGACGAGTCCCGCGGCGACGGCGATGAGGTAGGCCAGATGGCGGGCGGGAAGTCCTAAGGGCGTGGCAAAACCGATAGCGAGAGGTAGTAAAAAGGCGACAACGGCGGCGCTCGACATCCCCTCGGTGAGGATGGCGGCAAGAACGACCAGTACGGCGACCAGAACGAGGGTCGGCGCCCCCCAGGGCAGTATGGATGAGGCGATCCATTCTGCGGCGCCTGTTTCCGACAGGGCGGTTCCCAGCGCGATGGCCCCGCCGTACATGAGAATGATTCCCCAGTTGACGTATTCCTCGGTATCGGCCCAATTGACCAGCCGGAAGACAAAGAGAGCCACGGAAGCGAGGATGGCTGTTGTTGAGAGATCCACCATGCCGCTGAGAAAAATCCAGCAAAGGACGGTGAGGAGAAAGATCATCGCAATCCCCTTTTCCCGCCGGCTGATCGGCCCCAGCCCCGCCAGCCGCTCCGAGAGTTTCCGGCAAGCTTGGGAGACATCGGGGCGATCCCCGCTGAAAAAGATGAAAAGGATCGCAATGGAAACAGGAATCATGGCGACGGTGACCGGAAAGACAACGCGGGTCCATTCAATAAAGGAGATCTCTTCACCGGAGAGGCGCCGCAGAATCCCGAGCGCCAGGGGGGCTCTCGCACCGCCGAGAAGGGTCCCCGTCCCGCCGACAACGGCGCCCCATCCCAACGCAATGAGAAGCCCCTTGCCGTAACGGCTCCCGCCCGATTTCTCACCGACGGCCCGGCTGATTTCTAAAACAACAGGGATGAGAACGGCGGCGACCGCATGTTCAGAAATAATCAGGGAGAGGCTCCAGGCGATGAGAAAGACACCGGCCAGCAGGAGCCGCGGAGAGCGGCCGAAACGCATCAGGATGAAGAGCGCGAGACGCTGGGAGAGCCCCGACTTCATGATGGCGGCGGCGAGAATGAAGGAGCCGAGGATAAAAAAGATCGCCGTATTTCCGAAAAGGGCAAAGGCCTCCGTCGCCGTAAAGACGTGGAATAAAGAAAGAAGCGAGATGGCAAGGAGACCGGTTACAGCGAAGGGGATGGCGGCAGTGATCCAGAGGCCGAAACAGGTGACGAAAATCGCGATGGCCCGGAAGCCTTCCTGCGACAATCCTTTCGGCGGCGGGAGGGCCAGGAAGATCAGGAGGGTGACGAGCGCCAGTTGCAGAATGATGGTGTTCCAGGAACTTTCCCAGAGGAATGTGTAAGCCCCGCCGAGCGGTTTAACACCGTGCGATGGCTTCCCTTCCGGGTCTTGTTCCAGGGATGGTTTATCGCGCATCCGCCCTCACCCCTTGTAAAGGCCGGGCGGATCCTTTGGAGAACCCGCCCGATAATCAACGCCCTCTCGGTGCGATCCTAGAAGAGGAGGTCTAATCCCAAAAACGCCTGGTAGTCAAAGGCGGATAATTCCGGGCTTTGCAAATTGACAACCAAAGCGCCGCTAACGAAAATATTGGGCGCCGCCTTAAACCTCAAGCCGGGAGATATATCCAAATATGTCTCGCCGTCACTCACCGAGGCCAGAACTTCGCCACTGAGACCGACCTTGGCGCCGACGGCATAGACGGCTGAGGCGTCGAAGGACAGGCTGGTATCATAGTTCTCATCCGAGGGGATGGAAACACTGGCATCCCCGTGAAGATTCCAGCGACCTCTACGATGGCTGCCCGCGATGCCGGCGGTCCAGATCGTGCCCTCAATGCCCACCTCGTCATCGCCGGTGGGAAGAGTGATTAATCCGAACAGAGCCACCCGGGTTCGTCCGAGTTCCTGTTTCCAGAGTTGGTATTTTGAGTAGAGCTTCAGGTCGCCGAAACCGGAGATCGATTCGGAGGTGGAAGTGTCGATGGAGGCGCCCTGGTATGAAAAGGTGATATCGTGATCGATATCATAATTCAGCATCGGATAGAGATAACCTCCAACGGTGAGCTTTTCGGTTAAACCATAGAAAGCGGACACCGTCATCTGTGTGCTGGTTAGCGTGACTTCGTCATCACCGCGGATATAGGCGTACGGGAATCCATAGTCATCAAATATAGGAATATAATCTACCGATGTGTCCTTAAGCTCCCCATAAATAAAATAGGTGCCAAGGGTAAGTTGTCCTTTATCTAAAACATAACCCGACTCCGTCAGTACAGGCCCGCGATGGTACATGTCGTCACCCGCACCTCCGCCGAAGGATCCCCCGATGGCGCCGATCTGAGCGGCCGCTGTTTGCGGTATCAAGACCAGTCCCAGCATGATCCCAAGAGAAATGATGCAGTGCAGCCTTTGCAAATGGCACAAAGACATCGGATCTTCCTCCTATCCCTTCCTGTAGACCATGACGGAGCTGCCGACCTTGATGGTGTCACCCGGTTGCATTGTCGTTTCCTGAATCGAACGCTCGTTGACATGCGTCGGATTGGTGCCGCTGAGGTTCTTTACCATGATGGCGCCGGCGTTGTCGGCAAAGACAATGGCGTGCTCCCTCGAAACGGTCTCTTCGTTGATGACGATTTGGCATTTGGCGGCATCGCGCCCGATACGGATGCCATCGACGGTGATGGGGAAAGTATTGCCCTTCAGTGGACCTGTTTGCACAACAAGCTGGCCGAGATCGGCGCCGGCCTTCGGTTTTTTGGCCACCGCCGCCGCGCCTCCACCACGGCGGGTCCGCATGATACCTGTAACGATGAGGATGATTCCGATAAGGACGACCAGACCGATAATGAGCGTCGTTGTGGAAAAGCCGCCGCTTTCGCCGCCGCCGCCGCCCGACATCGCCTCACGCTGGAGCTTGGTCGCATCTTGAAGATCGGGCATCAACCGAAGGACTTCGGTGAACTTCGCAATGGCTTCCTGCGATTTTCCCTGATAGTACAAGTTTAGTGCGTCGGCCCAGGCTCGATCAAAGAGACTCGGGCTCGTATCAACGCCGGCCGCGCGGATGAATTCCTTCACGACATTGGAAGGGACGGCGAAGTTAAATCCCTGAATCGCCTGCTGTCCCTGATGAATGCTGATAAAGGTCGCCATCCCGATCACGTCGCCGTTGTCGTTGAAGACAGGACCGCCGCTGTTACCCCAGGTCACCGGAGCGTCGAATTGCAGAACATTGCTTCCCTTGACATCGAGTTTGAGGCTCGAGATCTGCCCCGTTGTGAAGCTCGCTTCCAGAACCGATTCAGGATTCAGGTAGGTGTGTTCCATGACGACGCCTGGATAACCGGCGACGTGTACGGCGGCGCCGATCTGCATGGTTCCCGAATCACCGATGCGGACCGTGGGAAGATCACGCCCTTCGATTTTTAGGACTGCAACATCCTTGCCGGTTTCCCAGGATTCCCAGGGAATCGAAGTCTTCCCCGGACGTCCGCTCATGGGAGGACTAAACTCCTTCACCTCCGCGGAATATTTCTTCCAATTCTGAAGATAGACGTCCAAATCCTTTTTGACGGAAATCTCAGCCGCAGAAAGAAACTGCTGGAAGAGGGCGACCTTCTCCTCGCTGGTCAATGGGCGGCCTTGCTTCTGTTCCGCTCCCGGAAAGACATTTTCCTCCAGGGCCCGCCACAACATCTGAGACTTCAATTGCTCATCGTTATTGTCGTGGTAGGTATCGACGACATGCCCGTTGGTCACGAGATATCCGTCGGCCGAGATAATCCATCCCGATCCCGAGCTGCTCATTTGGGTCTGCATTTCAATCGGACCCTGCTCGGTCTGAATCGTGATTTGGGCTTGAACGGACAGCCAAACCAAGACAACCGCCGGCTTGACGGAGTAATAGAGATGTTGACGCTGCTGGGCGTCGAGATCCGCATCAGCCGTTTGGAATGCGAAAAGTCCAAGGATGATTAAAGTGAGCGTGATTCCCAGCTTCCGGAACATGTCGGCCTCCTTCCTTGGTTCATTGAGGTGCATAGGCCCTGGAGTTCTTCATCTATGAGCTTTGATAAACCAGGACCGAGGTGCCGATCTTGATCGCATCTCCCGGCTTGATGACCGATTCCTGGATGGGCCGGTCATTCAAGTGAGTGGGGTTCGTTCCACTGAGATTCTTGATCATGACCTCGCCGCTATCCGACAGATAGATGAAGGCTTGCTCCCGCGAGATCGTCTCTTCGCTCAAGACGATTTTGCATTTTTGTGGATCGCGCCCGATGCGGATCCCTTCCGCCGTCATTGGAAAGCGGTTCCCCGCCAGCGGCCCTTCCCGGACGATGATCTGCCCCATCTCTTTGCCTGCCTTGGGTTTTTTCACGGCGGCCTTTCCTCCCGATCCTTTGCTCCGCATCAAACCGACAACAACAAGAATGATTCCAAGAATAATGACCAGGCCGATGATCATAGTTGTTGTTGAGAGACCGCCGCCACCGCCGCCGGCAGGGGCCGACATCGCCTCTCTCTGCAATTTGACGGCATCCGGCAGATCCGGCATCAGCCGGAGAGCTTCATCGAATTTTGCGATGGCTTTGTTCTTTTTACCGGAATAGTAAAGTTGAAGCGCATCACTCCATGTTCTATCAAAAAGGCTCGGGCTTGTATCAACACCGGCGGCGCGAACAAATTCCCGCACGACATTGGAAGGGACGGCGAAATTAAATCCCTGAATGGCCTGGGTGCCCTGGTGAATAGAGCCGAAGGTCGCCATCCCGATGACTTGGCCTTCATCATTGAAAACGGGACCACCGCTGTTGCCCCAAGTTGTCGATGCGTCCATTTGGAGAACATTACTGCCCTTGACATCCAGCTTGAGGCTGGAGATCTGTCCTCGTGTAAAGCTCGCTTCCAAGACCGATTCAGGATTGAGGTAGATGTGTTGCATGACGACGCCGGGATAACCGGCGACGTGAACAGTGGCGCCCAATTGAACCGTTCCGGAATCGCCGATTCGAACGGTAGGGAGATCCCGTCCTTCAATTTTTAAGATGGCGACATCTTTGCCGGTTTCGCTGCTGTCCCAAGGAAGAGCCAGCTTGCCGGCCTGTCCACTCATCGGCGGGCTATATTCCTTGACCTCGGCGGCGTACTTCTTCCAGTTCTGAAGATAGACGCTGAGGTCTTTCTTTAGGGTGATCTCCGATTGGGGCAGGAATGCCTGGAATAGCGCGAACTTCTCTTCATCAGTGAATTGCCGGCCTTCTTTTGCCTCAAGGGATGGGAAAATGCTTTCGGCGAGCGCTTGGTATAACAATTGCCTTTTTAGCTGTTCCTCGTTGTCGTCGTGGTAAAGCTCCGCCACGTGCCCATTCGTCACGAGATATCCATCCGCGGAGATCAGCCACCCCGAGCCGGATCCGGACATTTGCGATTCCAATTGCAGCGGACCCGTTTCGGTTTGGATATTGATCTGGGCCTGCACTGAGAACCAAACCAGGACAACGGCCGGCTTTACTTTATAATAAAGCCTTTGTCGGGCATCGGCATCGAGATCCGCCTGCACAGCCTGTGACATGAATAGGATCAAAACGACGAAAGATATGATCGTTCCCAATTTTCTAAACATTCCTGTCTCCTTCCCGGCACAGCCTGAATCACGCATGTGATTAACTTTCCCACTGAACGAATTTGAATATCCATTCGGAGGAGCCGAATGAGACCTGATCTCCGTCGGCCAATTTCTGACGGGCGATTTTTTTTCCGTTGATCATTGTTCCATTCGTGCTGTCGAGGTCCGTCAAAGTGAAACAGCCGTCAGCGAAACGGAGGCTGGCATGCTGATCGGAGGCATGAGAGTCGGTGAGACGGATATCGCAACCGGCGGCCGCTCCCAGCGTGGCCTTCTCGCTCTGGACGGTGTGGATCGTTCCTTGTGACGCGCCTTTGATCGAAACAAACCAGCCGACTCCATTGATGGCGGGTTTCGTACGGAGAATCTCGGTCTTTCTGACTTCCGGCCGCGGGGGTGGAGGCGGTGGCGTCTTCTTCACATCTTCCACTCTGACGGTCTTTGCCAGATCCGGGGAGCCCGTTCTGTCGCTGGGACAATAAGGGCAGACCTCCCAGGCTGGATCCATCAGATGCCCGTTGGGGCACATCTTCTTCGTTTTTCCCATATCGTCAGACATCACCTTGTCCTCCTTTATTCCGGAATAGAGTCCGGTTCGCTCACGATGACACTATCCGCCGCCGAGCTGGATGGGTCGCCCCCCATGCCTGCGGTTGATGGATCATCTGTCAAGGGGTCGGATGTTACCCGCTCCGATCCGGTTCCGGGGGGTGTACCCGCCTCTTTCACCTCCGGCGGCGAATCGATGGGTCGGGATTCTGTACTTCCATCGAGTGTGGCGCCCAAGCGCCGGATGAGTTCTTGCGCCCCGGGATCGACCGGCGTTCGGGGCAGCCGATTGAACAAAACTCTTTGTGCCTCTTTTTCCTGCCCTTCACTCAGCAGCGTCAATACCTGGCCATCCGCGAGGGCGTCAAAAATCATCTGAAGTTCCGCGGACGCCTTCTCTTTGTCTGTTTTGTGAATAAAGGTGAACCAGGCCACAGTGCCGGCCGCCAATATGACAATAGCCAGGCCGATCCAGATCAGGGTGCGGGGCCATTCCCGCCAACGGAAGCGGCGTTCCAGCGGCCCCAGTTGTCTGGCGGCGGCTCTTTCAAATGGCGATGGCATAGAGAGTGAGGATCCCGGATCGGTGTCGGCGATGGCGGCGTCGTATTTCGGCCCGGCATAGACTTCAGCATAGGGGTCCTCAGGGGAACCTCCGCGGGGCTTCATTTGTGGAGCCGTTATCACTCCGGCCGTGCTGGAGTCGAGATGAATCGCAATCACCGTGATATTGTCGGGACCGCCCGCTTCGTTGGCCATCCTGACAAGCCTGCCCGCCGCGGTCTGGGGCGGTTCTTCCATAAGCACCCGGGCCAGGGTTTTATCATCGACCTGTCCATGGAGACCGTCGCTGCAGAAAAGATACCGGTCGCCTGATTGCACAATCTCATGCCGTGTAAAAACATCGAGGCGGGTTTCCATCCCCAAGGCCTGGGTTAACAGATTCCGTCGCGGATGTTGAGCTTCCTCTTCCGCGGTCAGCAAACCGGCTTTTCGCTGTTGGGCGACCCAGGAATGATCTTCCGTGAGCTGTTCAAATACGCCGTTCCTCAATCGATAGCAACGGGTATCGCCGACATGGGCGAGCAAAAGATCGCTGCCCCGGATAATACCTAATGTTAAAGCGCATCCCATTCCCCGGTCGAGTCCCCGCTCTTTGGCCAGGCGCATCATGCCGTGGTTGACCTCGGTCAGGAGGGCCGAGAGATAGGAAAGGATACGATCGGACTCCTCTGGATGGGAGGCGTTGGAATCGGTAAGGGCTTCTTCGACCGCTTTGACCGCGTACTGGCTGGCGATATCCCCCGCATCGTGCCCGCCCATCCCATCCGCCACGACAAAAATGCCGTCAGCGAATGATCTTTGAGTTTCCCCTGGATAGGGCAGATTCAGGTAATAGGCATCCTCATTGCGATCCCTCTGCCGTCCTGTGTCTGTTTTAAACCCAACGGAAAGGGTCCAGGGATTCTTGCTCGATGCAGACATTTTAGTGGGTGTCTCCAAGGCTTTGAATCTCAGTGATCCACCAGCGTTTGCCGTCAAAGGCCAGCTTCCAGGCTTCTTCGCCCTCTTCCGTAACCTTTGAGCCATCAAGCTTGCTGGTTAAGGTAAACCGGGAACTCATCCAGACATTTGCATGCCGGTTGTCATCGAAATCGACGTCGAGATTCAGCAGACGGATATCCGAGATTTTGAAATATTCAAAGGTCTGTTTGAGTATGGGTTCGTATTCCTTCCGGATTCGACTTGAGGCGTCTGCCAGGGCTTTGCTGACATTGCCCTCTTGTAAGGCCTTCTTCTGCCGGTCGATAATCGAGCGGATGAGCTGACGGGCGCCGGCCTCATCGAACAGGTCTTGAGGCGGTTTGGTGTTCTCCGGCGCAACCGGTGTTTCCTCGACCGGTGGTTTTACAATCACCTTGTCCTCTTTGGGCTTCTCCTCTTCCGACTTCTCTTCATCCGCCGGATCCTTCTCCTCCTCAACATAGCCGTCCGATTCGGAATAGCTATCCGCCCAGTCTGTGGCGTCTTCATCTTCGGTGTCTTCAGCCTCGGAATCGCCTTCCTCCGTGGCGCCGTCTTTTTCTCCCGCCAGCTTTGCGATGGCGTCCTTTTCCTTTTCGGTCAGAACGCGGGGTTTGGGCTGTTGTGTATTCGGGATCTGCCGGTCGGAAACCGGCTGCGACTCTGTTCCCGACGTCAGGCCGGATGACATTTCATTGGATGAGAGAAAGGGATCGATGGGAGTCCGGGAGCAGAGTGGCTTCAAGAGAAGAATGAGCAAGGCGAGGAGAATAATCCCAACGCCGATCCAAAGATAACGTGCGGCGGGTGAACCCCCGCTACGGAATGGAGCGAAAAGCCGCCCCATGAGCGTCGGGGTGACACCGGGAACATGCTCCGCCGCCCGCGCGACACCCTCGGCCGCGACCCTTGCGCCGTCTTTGGCGATACGAGCTCCACCCTCAGCCGCGGCGTCGAGTCCTTCACGCGCCGCTTTGATACCGTGGCCTAATCCGTCGGCGGCGGCTTTCGCCCCCCCCTTGACGATTTTGGCGCCGCCCTCCGCCGCCGCATCGAACCCCTCGCGCGCCGCCTGGAGCCCCTCTTTTGCCACCTGCTTGGCGACCTGCCGCCCCTTATCCACGGCCCTTTGCGGATCCTTCGGCAGCGGTTCACCCGGTGCTCTCCGCGGGGGTGGCGCAGGGATAGCCATGGACGGATCGGAAATCGACGCCGGCGTTCTACAGAAGGGGCACTCCGGTGACAGGGGATCATATTGTTGTCCGCACTTCACACATGATCTGCGGATCGCCCGTCCGCATTTGGGGCAGGTAAGAAATTCACTCTTCAGAGGCGTGTGGCACTCGGGGCAGATCTGTTCCCCGGCTTTGGCGGATGGGGAGGCCGCCTGCCGCCGAAGAGCCATCCCGGGAGTCATCCCAAGATCCAGCATGAGAAGGGCTTCTTGTACTTCTCTGGCGGATGAATACCGGTCGCCGGGAGCCTTCTCGATCATCCGGTGAACGATGGCGCAGAGGCTTGCCGGCAGATCGGCTGCGACGGAATTCAGAGGAGTGGGCGCCTCCTGAATATGCTTCAGGGCAACGGCAAGGGGGTCATCAGCGCTGAAGGGGACATGGCCGCAGAGCATCTCATAAAGAACGATGCCGAGTGAATAGAGATCGCTGGCGGCGGAGACGGTTTGGCCGCGGGCCTGTTCAGGAGAAATATAGAGTGGCGTCCCCAGGAAGAGCCCGGTCTGCGTTTTGAATTTGGTGTCCCGCATATGGGCGATTCCGAAATCGGTCAGTTTCGGCTGCCCCGCCGTCGAGAAGAGGATATTGTCGGGCTTAATGTCCCGGTGAATGATCCCCTGGTGATGCGCTGCAGCGAGGGCATCCGCCAGCCGGGTGGCGATATCGCGGGCGTGCGCGGGATTGATCCGCCTTTGGACTTGCAACAGGGAGGAGAGGGAACCGCCGGAGACCAGCTCCATAATAATGAAGTGGGCGTCATCCTGTTCCTCAATATCGTAAATATGGACGATATTCTCATGAGCAAGACGGGCGAGGGTCTCAGCTTCCCGCTGGAAGCGGGCGAGATATTCCTTCGAGAGAGCGAGATGCGGCGGCAGCATCTTAACGGCAACGGTTCGATTAAGGGTGACCTGCGTCGCCTTATAGACGACCCCCATCCCCCCCCGGCCGATTTCAGCAGTAATTTGATATCGCCCGACCCGCTTACCGATCATATAACGAAAGGCCTCTTCCCAAGATATCCCAGAACAGCTCATCCCAGGATGGTGTGATATGGCCGTTTACACGCTAATCAAACTCTAAAAATACCCATACAAATCGAGATTTGTCTTCGATTTGAGGGCATCCAATATCAATGTTGAGAATTCCGCTCCTGATCTTCCAGATCTCCCGAATCCATCCTCCAGCGCTAGGATAGATATACTGCAAAGCCCTAAATAATAATTGGTTAGGTTCGGACCCCTGTCAACCCTTTTGAGAGCAGGAATTCTGTGGGAAAGCGAGATCTTTACGACCTGGCGGAGAATTCCGAGCGTTGTCCATCCGACAGTTAGTTGGAGATCCTTGAATGAACGGTTCTTTTGTCGTATAATGGTTGAGACTCAGAGGATATCCCCGGTCGTCGAGATTTCGACATCCGGCGGATTTCTCTGCGTTTCAAGACAACATGTTGTCCTTAATTACACATCTTTGGGAATGGGGAGGCAACAACCCTATGAAAAAGGTTCAACTCTTGGTTCTTGGATTAACGGCGCTCCTGATGGTTGGATCCGCTGTTGCCCAAGAAATAGTCATCAACGAGATATACTATGACAGCATTAGAGACGAGGGTTGCTTTACAGAGCTCAAAGGCACACCCGACATGTCTCTGGATGGATTCTCGCTGGTAGGCGTCAATGGAAATGGTGGCGCCATCTATGCGACGATCGATCTGGCTGGCTACTCAGTTCCTGCTGATGGGTATTTCGTCGTATGTATGGATGCCACGGTCCCTGAAGCCGATATGATCGCTCCTCTTGCCGATTGGCAGAATGGCGCTGATCAAGTCCAGCTGGTCTTCACAGGCCAGGTCACTGAGATTATCGACTCCATCTGCTACGGTGGCACCGTGGATCTGGTTTGCGAAGGCGACCCCGGTCCCGACGTATCGGCCGGATCCAGCACCTCTCGTTGTCCAGATGGATCGGACACGAACGACAACGCGTTTGATTGTTATGCGGATGACACTCCGACTCCCGGCGTCATGAACGATGCCGATTGTGCACCTCCGGTGCCGACCGAGTATAGTTTGTGCGAAATCATGGAGATCGATGTTGATGGATTCCCGGTACACTTCGGTGAATTCGTTCACATCACGTCACCTGTAAGAACACTCAACGAGAACCTCATCTATTCAGCTGGCCGCTTGGAAGTCGGGGTAACCGACCTCGAATGCTGTTCGCTGCTCTTTGATTACAACTACACCGCACCCTATCCTGCCGGAACGGTCTTTGATGTGACGGGTACCGTTGATTTCTATAACGGTAAGATCGAACTCGCATCTCTGACCCTTATCGAGCAGGGGAATGATGTGCTGCCGGATCCGTATGAGATCACGACGGGTGAAGTGGCCATGTACGGTGAGACGTATGAATCCTGTCTGATCTGGATCTGCGGTCTGGCCATCACAGAGGGCGCGTGGCCTGTGGACGGCGTCGACGCCAACCTGGTGGTTGATGACGGCTCCGGTCCGACAACCTTGCGGATTGACAAAGACACCGATATCGATGGCTCGGCCGCTCCTGTAGAGCCGTTCACCGCTGTCGGTATCCTCGGTCAGTATGATAGCACCGGTCCGTACTTTGATGGCTACCAGTTCCTCCCGAGGAACTTGGGTGACATCTATTCCGGTTTGGATTGTCCTCAGCCCACACCGACGCGGCAGACCACTTGGGGTCAGATTAAGACGACCTATAAGTAATCAGCTTCGCTCGGCGTGAGTGCCGGAATCTGGTTAGGGGGCGGGATATCATCCCGCCCCCTTTCTGCGGCCGGTCAATTTATTTTCTGCTCTCCCTCATTTCCGCATTCAAGCTGATGACTTAAACGATCTATCGACGTACAATAGCCGGACGATGGCGGAACAAGGACACAGCCAGGAGGTTCAAAGTGACCCGATTTAAAGAAGTTAAGATACCGGAAGGCGATCTCATTGAAATCAAGAATGGGAAGTTGAGTATCGGAGATCGGCCGATCATCGGCTATTTAAGGGGGGATGGGATCGGCCTCGATATAACACCCGCCATGCAAATGGTCGTCGATGCGGCGATTGAAAAGGCCTACGGCGGGAAACGATCGATTGCCTGGTGTCCGCTGTATGCCGGATTGGAAGGTTTGCAGAGATACGGCAGCGAATTCCCCGAGGAGACGGTGGATGCGATCCGTCATTTGAAAATCGCGATCAAGGGGCCCTTCACAACGCCCATTGGGGAAGAGACCCATGTCTGTCTCCATTGCGCCCATCAGCAATATCATGCGGGGACCTGCGATAAATGCAAAAAGGATGACGGGGTTTGTGAGAGATTCCGTTCGATCAATGTGCGTTTCCGCCAGCATCTTGATCTCTATGCTTGTGTGCGGCCGATTCGCTATATTGAAGGCGTTCCTTGTCCGAACAAATATGCCGATAAAGTAAACTTTATCATTTTCCGCGAGAATACTGAAGATGTCTATGCCGGCTATGATTTTGAGAAGGGCAGTGATATCGCCATGGCGATTATCGATCTCATCAAGGAGAAGACAGGACGTGAGATCCGGCCGGATTCAGGTATCGGGATCAAGCCGATCTCCCTTTTCGGCACGACGCGGCTTGTACGAAAAGCGATCCAATGGGCCGTCGATCGGAAGCTTTCCTCTGTCACCATAGTACATAAGGGAAACATCATGAAGTTTACCGAGGGGTCGTTCTGCAAATGGGGATATGAGCTGGCCGCGAAGGAATTCGGCGATTGTACCCTATCCGAGAAGACTCTCTGGGATGAACTCGACGGCAAGATGCCGGCAGGCAAGATCCTGATCAAGGACCGGATCGCCGATTCGATCTTCCAGCAGATCCAGACACGGCCCGACGAGTACAGCGTCATGGCCCTGCCCAATCTAAACGGCGACTATCTTTCGGATGCCAGTATTGCGCTGGTCGGAGGCCTGGGTCTTGGACCGGGGGCGAATATGTCTGATGATATCGCGCTCTTCGAAGCGACGCACGGCACGGCCCCGAAGTACACTGGAATGGATAAAGTCAATCCGGGATCCCTCATCCTTTCCGCCGTAATGATGCTCGAGCATATGGCCTGGGATGAGGCCGCCCGTCTTATCGACAAGGGTATGGCCGCCGCCATCAAAAATGGTGTCGTCACCTATGATCTGGCGCGTCTCATGCAGCAGGAGGGCCGCAAGGATGTCAACGAAGTCTCCTGTTCGGGGTTCGGGAGGGCGATTGTTGAAAGGATGTAAGTGCCGGCAGGTTCCAGCCGAATCTGAAAAGGAGGGTGGGATTTCGATCCCACCCTCTTTTGGCGATAGTTGTTTGCCGTTTATTTGCCGCCGTTTGGATCACCGGTCGTCATAAAGTTAATCGAGGACTGCAGCAGGCCCTTGGCATATTCGGTATTGTGGATTCCAAGCGACCGGTCTTCTTCGACAAATACGAGATTATAGACGGCGCCGGAGGAATCGGCGTCGGTGACGACACGGTCGGCCATCGGTGCGCCCTCTTCATCGAGCAGGCCGGCGCCGGTCAGAATCTCCTTTAGCTCCGACAACAGCGCTTCCATCTCTTCCTGGAGGCCGTCCCGATCGAATGTCGTGATGGTGTTGCTGCCGGTATGGCAACCGGCGACGTTGCAGCCGGCGAGGTTTTCAATCTCGTGGCCTTCGTCCCGCATATTGAAACTATGACCGCCCACCGCTTCATTAATCGCGGCCGACATATGGCAATCGATGCATCCATTGAGGGCGGTGCTGGTATGGGCCGAGCTGCCGTAGCTATAACCGGCATACTCATAAGCATTCCGGCCCTCCAGCATATCCGCCTGGTTGCTGTGATGGGGCCCGAAGCGTGAATCCAGGGTCAGGGTATCAACGACGGTTGTGGAGGCATCCGACCGGCTCTGGTGGCAACGGGCGCAGAGGTTTGAAGCACCTCGATCATAGATGTCCCCATTGGCCAGGGTGACCGTGCCGGTGACGCGCACATCGAGATTTCCGTTGGTATGCGGCATATGGCAGGTGAAACACCCGATCGATGTGAAGTGGTCCCCTGACGCCGGCACCCCGGTCACGGACGCCACAAATCCTTCAGCCGTGTGGCAGGGCTCGCACGATTCGTAACGGCTCGAATAAAGCCGGTTCCGGTTGACGTTGGCGCCGGATCCATGGGTCGACTCTTCCCACTGTCTTTGTGCGGCCACGAGATCGAGTTCGTTGTCGTCGTGGCAAGTGAAGCAAGTGGAGAGCTCGGCACCGGTCTTGACTTCGGTGACCACTTCCCGATCGCATCCCGCAAAGAGAATGAGGACGGCGGCCAGTGTAAAGATTCCCAAAACACATGATTGCTTCATAACCCTCTCCTTTAGAAACTCAGATCCCTCGAGAGACTGATTTCCCATAAGTTCGCGGTGTCGTACCGGTCACTTGCCAGAAAATCATCGAAGTTGTGAACATTATATTTTGTGATGAAGTGATAAACTCCGGCGATGCGGACGTCGCCGGAAAAATTGAGATTGAAACTCTCTGCATCCAAATCCCGCCGGCTCCGGTAATAAATCGCCCCGAAACCGAGAACGAGATTTCTGTACTCTTTGGTTTCCAGATTCCCTTGGAGCGTCTGTTCCGTGAACTCAAAGGCCAAGGCATCATCGATATTGTCATAGTCGCCGATGGAATATGTATATCCGGCCGACATTACCCCGAGCTTCGGGCATGTTGCGCTGAGATTGGCTGAAAACCGCTTGAAGTCGATGATGTGGTCCAGTCTTTCGTTTTCGCGGCGCCGGCTTTCATATTTGAGCGACAGCATGCCCGAATCGCAGCACCTCAAACGGCCGGTGATCCGCCAGCGATTGAGATCCTCGTCGCCAAGAAGGCGCTGGCCCTCATTGACCTCTTCGCTTCGGTTTCCAAATTCCCCCTGCAGCCGGACCCGCTCGAAAGGCAGGACCCAGCCGGAGAAATAGAAGGAGTTGGCTTCAACCTCATCCTCAAAGTCATCATTGAGGTCGTGCTGATACCCTATCGTTCCCCCGGCGGTTTTAGAGCCGGCATATCCGGCATAAAAGGCGTTCGAAATATTGTCGGTATTGATAGTATCGTTGTCATCGCCGGCGCGGTTGAAGCGGACGTCGGCCCTCAATGAGAATCCCTTTGGAAAAGCGATATTCGCGCCTCCCCATCCAGTATTTGAGAAGATCTCCGCCTTGGAATGATCGAATCGGCTTTCATATCTCGATAAGCCGCCGAAGACTGCGAGGAACTCATATCTTGGAATGGGCGTGTACAGATTCGCTCGCAGCCGGCGGCGCGATTGGTCCCGGGTTGGGTCAATGTCGTCGGCATAATCGATCGTGCGGAGATCGACTTGGAGCATGCGGCCCTTGTGGTTCAAACGCACGCCTCCGTGAAGATCGGCCTGATTGTAATCGTGACGTATCGTGGGATCTTCATCGGCGTTGGCCAAGAGGCTGAGGTCGGATAGGGCCACCGCGGTCCCTTCCCGTTCGGTATTTGCGGCGCCGCCGTAAAACCGAATGAAAGCAGCCGGAGCAAACCAGAATGTTCCGCCGACCTGTTCCCTCTCTGTGGAATCGAATCCCTCCGCGTCATAGATGCGGCGATAATGACGCTCGTTGATATCGAACCCGAACAGGCGGGATCGGGTGAAACCCAATTGGGCGCTTCTGTTTTCAAGTCCGATATTTCGCAGATCGGCCTTAATTCGATTTCCGTTCTTGAATGTATAATTGAACCTTTCCATCGAGAGATTGAAACCTTCATAATAATTAAAGGTGCCATAATCGACGGAGCGGTTTCCCTCTGTGTCGAGAATGAGATAACCGGCTCTTAGTGAACCGCTTCCTGACGCTTCCCCCGCTGCCGGGAGACCGGAGAGACAAAGCACCAAAAGGAATAGAATTGCGGATCTCATCATCGCCTCTCTCCCTAATTTCCAAAGGAATGGCAGCCGGATTGAAAGCAGTCGGGGAATAGTTTGACGCCCAATTGCGGATCAAGAAATCTCGAGTCTTCGTAGGAACCGTGAATCTCGCTGTGGCAATCGATGCACTGCAGCCGGACGCCGAGGCCGCTATGCGCCAGTTGGTGCCCGGGAGGGATTCCATGGCACTGATTGCAGAGACCGTTCCCTGGCTGCTTTAACAGGCGATCATTGCCCGATCCGTGAGGTTCGTGACATTCAATGCATCCGCCGCCGTTGACCAGATGTTTGTTGACGACATCGTGTTCAAAGGGGAATGGTCCCGAATGCTCGGCATGGCATTCTTGACAACGCCAATCAAAACCGATCGCGGTTAACGTGTTCCCGGCCATCCCTAATTCATGGCAATCGGTGCATTCGAGATATCCGGCTTCAAGGGGATGGGATGATCGGCGATGGAATTCAACGATGATACTATTGTGGCACCTGGCGCAGGGCCCACCCTTCATTTGTGAAAACTTTTGTGAACGCTCTTGTGAACGCTCTTGTGACGGGGCGTCGATCTCCAGCCGCCCATGGATCCCGTGGCAATCGGAACAGGTGATATTGGCGAGGGCGTGCGGGTCGGGTCCGGCCATTTGGACTTGGTGAGGCGTCATATGGCACCGGCCGCAGAGGGTCACCTGCCCGGCAGGGGTCATTTCCCTGGGGGTGGTTATGTTGTCCCGAGACGGATCTTCCAGATGGTTGCGCCAGCCCACATGACAGGACATGCAGGTCGCACCCTCGGGATCCGCGCCATCCTTCCGGACTCCGCTGATTTGGTGCGCGGTTCCAACGAGTGATTGATCCAATCCTTCGTGACACCCCAAGCACTCATCGATCTGTTCAGCAATGAGGCCGGGGGAGGAGGAGGGCTGCGCGGCCACGCTCCCCGGGCCACCCATCACCGCACAGACGAAACCCACCACGATGATCGTTGCGCCGATGCGCTTTCCGATTCGCATAGGTACCTCACTCTGGCGACCAACGGACAATAAGTTCATTTCATGATATGCAAAGAGCTGGTGTCGACGCACAAGATAGATATCGTCAGAAGATCGTGGTTCATTAGAAATGACTAGTATTTTAATAGGATATAACCAACACGCCTTCAGTGGGCAATTATACGGCAAGAGGAAGAAATACAATTAATATTTTAAATTTCAATAACCGATAACCCACTGAATAGCTGCTAACTGGATCTAGTAATATGACTTATTGAGATCTGGTCCTGATATCCTCTCATTCGATCGAGGGGGAGGGATCAGCAATAAATTGAGCGGGGGGGGCTTCTCTAACTACACTGGGGCTGGAGAGTTATGAACTGATCGCGGAGGGGAGCGATATGAAACAAATCCGGATTTCAAGATTTTGCGGCCGACCGGCCGTCCGCCTTTGCCTCAGGCTCATGGTCATGACGGTCCTTCTCCTCCCGCTTTTCCACACCCCGGTTCCCGCGGACCATCTGGTGGGGGAGGGGCTTCTCGCGCGCATCGCCGCGGTCGCTCTGGAGGATGATGCCGGCGCCAATCTAATCAATCCGGCGGGTCTGGGATGGTCGACCGGG
Organism: Candidatus Eisenbacteria bacterium; assembly: GCA_018831195.1. NCBI lineage: Bacteria > Candidatus Eiseniibacteriota > Candidatus Eiseniibacteriota bacterium. The sequence goes on from JAHJDP010000042.1 coordinate 234,488, forward strand.
CAGGATCTCTACCTGATCCTGAGTGAGTTGCACCGGCAAGTGCCCTCACCGGCCGGCACGGTGGGATCTCCGTCGGTCGATGATCAACGGCGGCGTCTGCTTGGGGCTGGAGGGCAATATAGAAGAGTGGGAATAGCCTTTGAACGCCTTGATAGCGGCGGCCGTTCCCGTGTCGACCAGTGGACGCTGGGGTTTTCACAATCGATGCGGCGTTGGCTTTCGACCGGATACAGTCTATCAAGGCTTCATGTCGGTGACATCTCGGCCTGGCGCTTCAAGGTGGGACTGCTGGCCCGCCCGCATGACGCCGTTTCGATTGGTTGTACTATCTCAGACCTATTTCAATCCCGTATCGACCCCGATGTCCTGCATCGTTCGTATCGCGCGGGCCTCGGCCTTCGTCCCCTGCCGGGCCGATTGAGGGAGAGATGGACCTTGTTTGCGGAGATCGAGGGGGATGAGCAAGAAAAATGGATCGATGACGCCATCCTCGCCACCGGCTTCCGCATAGAGCCGTTATCCGGCATCCATCTCTCAGCCGCCCTCTCCAATCCCTTGAATGAGTTCGGCGACGATCCCCAATTCCATGTCGGTCTGGCGGTTCAGTTTTCGACCTCCCGGATCGAAGGCGTTTATGGGTGGCATGCCGATGATGACACGACGCGCTCCGCCGGCGGCGCCTTGCATCTGCTGGGCGACCGTCCACGGACACTCTCCAAAAACCCTGTTTTTACCTCTCTGGCGTTGAGGGGATCCTTGTCGGATGAAACCCGAAGCGGGATCCCCCTGCCGATCCCCTTTGTTGGGGGAGGGCGCCGCACCGGTGTCGGTTCGATCATGACCGCGCTGAAAAATGCCCGCGAGGATTCCGACATCCGCGGTGTTTTGTTAAAGATTGGATCCGTCTCCGGCGGCAGCCATCTGGACGAGATCCGTCATCAGATCCAACAGATTCAGGCGTTGGGCAAACCGGTCATAGCCTATATCGAAGAGGGGGGATCGCATAACGGATACGGTCTCGCGACGGCGTGCGACGGTATTGTACTGGCCCCCGGGTCCGCTCTTTATCTGCTGGGTGTGCGCTCCGACATCCTCTATCTCGGCGAGATGATGGACAGTCTCGGCATCGGGATGAGCAGGATTGCGAGTGGGGAATTCAAAACAGCTTATGAGCGATACGAGCTGGGTTCAGCGAGCCCCGGTTTTCGTGAGGAGATGGAAGCGCTCTTCGATGATCACTGGTCCCGGTGGGTTGAGGCGGTCGCCGCCGGCCGGAATCTTGATCCCGCAAGGGTGCGCGAGCTGGCGGATGGCCGCGTTCTGAGAGCCGAGGAGGCCATGATCGCCGGCCTGGTCGATTCGGTGGGAACGGTCGATCTGGCCCGGCGGTGGCTCTCTACTATGGCCGGCATGGATGATGGGGAAGCGCCGCTGACGAGCACCATCCATCGGCGCCTTCGGCGGACCGCTTGGGGGCCGCAGCCCATCGTTGCCGTCTATTACATGAATGGTTTTGTTTCCGTCGGTTCCTCGCGCCGCCCGATCTTTGGGGACAAGATTCTGGGTGCTGATACGGTTCGGCGGGATTTGAAGGCGCTGGCGGCGAACAAGGCGGTCAAGGCGGTCGTCCTGCGCGTCGAATCGGGTGGAGGTTTGGGGCTCGGCGGAACTTTGATCCGCGAGGCGGTCCTGGATCTCAAGGCCTCCGGCAAGCCGGTTATCGTCTCGATGGGGCGTGTGGCCGCTTCCGCCGCCTATCATTTCTCGGCGGCGGCCGATTATCTCTTCGCTTCCCCAGGCACCTACACCGGCTCGATCGGCGTCATCCTGGTTCGCCCCGATTATGCCGGGCTCCTCAATCGTCTGCATATCCACCCCGAGACGATTGAGAGGGGCGACCGGATGGGTTTGTGGACCCAGGTCCGACCGCTGACGGATGAAGAGCGGGAGATGGCCGGGGGGTGGGTTCGGGCCGAGTACGAAGATTTTATTGCCGATGTCGCCGAAGATCGCGCGATGACGCCGGATTCTGTGAACAGTATCGCCAAGGGGCGGGTTTGGACCGGCCGGCAGGCGTTGGAGCGGGGTCTGATCGACGAGATCGGCGGGCTGGAGGATGCGATAGGAGCGGCGCGTGAGAGGGCCGGTCTTTCCGCGAGGGCGAAGATTGTCCCGATCGTCCGCCCCAGCCACCGTTCCATCATGAATCTCGCCCGGGGATTTCTATTCAGGACGGTTTGGGGCGATCAAGAATCGGCGGCCGAAGAATCCCGCTTTTGGGCATCCGCCGGTCTTATACCCGGCACAGAAATTTTAATCGACCCCGCTTCTTTGTTTCCACATGGGATGGGAAGCTCTATCCTTCCCCTTGAGTATTCCCCGATTGGAGATCTGCTACTTAAAGAATGAAAAGTTGAGGAGGCATAATGACATTCACCGAATCGATCAAGGAATCCTTGGAAATCGTAAAGCTTAACCGCGAGGCTTACCGGCGGACGGCGGAAAACCCCGAGACGTTCACTTGGGCTCTTGTTATCACGGCGATCGCCGGTGTTTCCAGCGGGCTTGGGCCCGGAATGATCGGCAGCGCCGGTTTTGTTTGGCTCCCCATCGCCGCCCTCGCCGGACTCTTCATCGGTGTCGGAATCATGCATCTCCTCGCCATGCTCTTCGGCGGCCAAGGCGATTTCATGGGTTTTGTTAAAGTCTGCGGGTTCGGCAGGATCGTCGGCTGGGCGGGTGTTATCCCCTTTGTGGGCGGATTGGTTCAGCTCTGGATGCTTCCCATCGTTTTCATCGCGCTCCAAGAGCATCACAAGTTGGATACGGCCAAGGCGGTCATCGTCCTCTTGATCCCGACCGTTGTCTTCGGTCTGTTGGCGATCATCATGGGCGCCTTCATTGGAGCCGCGATACTGGGTGGAGCCTTCCTGGGAGGCCACTAATCAACGGCGGGTTCAGCCATGGGATTACGCATCGGTATCCTGGGACTCCCCAATGTCGGGAAGTCGAGTCTTTTGAATGCCCTCACCTCCGCCGGTGTCGAGGCCTCGAACTATCCCTTCACGACGATCGAACGCAATGTGGGGATGGTTTCCGCGCCCGATCCGCGGCTGGAAATCCTGGCCGCGACGTTGGAGCCCGATGAAGTCATTCCGGCCTCCGTCACGTTTGTCGATATCGCCGGATTGATTGAGGGGGCCAGCCGGGGCGAGGGTCTGGGCAACAAATTTCTCGCCCATATCAGAGAGGTTGATGCGCTGGCGCATGTCGTTCGCTGCTTTAACGACGAGAATGTTGTTCATGTCCACGGCGTCGTCGATCCGATCGCCGACCTGGAGATAGTCGAAACGGAACTTCTGCTGGCCGACCTTGATCGCGTCGAGAGGACGGCCGAAAAGATAAAGAAGGTTTTCAAGGCCAAGCCCACCGCCGCCCTGCCGCTGATGGAGATCCTTGATATGGCGGCCGGCCGGTTAAGGGGCGGTGAACCCGGCCGCCGCTGGCCGCGGGAGCTGCTGGAATCCCTGCGCCGCGAGGAAGCATTTCAGGATCTGCATCTGCTCACGGCAAAACCGGTGGTCATCGTGGCGAATGTACAAGAAGATCATCTCGATGGCGAGCCATGGATCAGCCGCCTGCGGGAACGGCTGGGGGTTGCTGAAGAGGTGATCCCGATCCCGATTAAGCTTGAAGCCGAAATCTCCGAACTGCCGGAGGATGAAGCGGCCGAATTTCTAAAGGAACTCGGCGCAGGGGAACGGGGATTGGACCGGCTTGTTCGGACCGGCGCCAGGCTGCTCAAGCTGATCACCTTTTATACAATCGCTAATGATAAACTTCAGGCCTGGAATATCCCTGAAGGGACCCGGGCGGTTGACGCCGCCGGGAGAATTCATACCGATATGGCGAAAGGATTCATCCGGATGGAGGTTATGGCCTATAAAGACCTGGTCGATACGAGGTCCCGGGTGGAGTTGCACCGCAAGGGGCTCATCCGGGCCGAGGGAAAGGATTACCGCATTGCGGATGGGGATGTTTGCCAGGTTCTGTTCAAGGTTTGACGAGGGGGAAAGCCCGTGACGAAGAATGCCAACAAGGAGTTTGATCGTCTGGCCGGCCGGATTTTTAAAGCGGCGATGACGTTGAATCCGACAGAAGCGAGCTGGCTCGGGGTGCACGGCGCAAATGACCGCAAGCTGCCGGACCGCTCCGCCGCGGCGTGCAAGCGGGAACGGGCTCAGATAGAGGCGTTCATTAAAGCACTCGATCGATTCAAGGGTTCTGAACTGTCCATGGAACGGTCTGTCGATCTGAAATTGACCCGGGGCGGCTTATCAGCGCAGAAGGCGATGATCGATAAATTTCCCTACTGGCAGCTGATGCCGCAGCATTATGTCGATGAGGTCATCTTTGGAATCTATGTCCCCATGATCCGCAATTACGCTCCGGTGGGAAGGCGGGCCGAAGATATCCTCGGCCGGATGAAAGCGATCCCGCACTTCTTCCGACAAGCCGGGCGGAACATCAAGCGACCGCCCCGTGTCTTTACCGAGACGGCGATCCTCTCGGCGCGGGGGGCGTTGGATTTTCTCGACACGGCCTTGGCGGGTTTTATCAATGATCTGCGGGATCCCGCCTTGAAGAAGAAATTGAAGGCGGAGATGGTGCGAACCCGCGCGGCGACGGAAGCTTATCTGAAGGAATTGCAGGGACCGATTCTTTCCCGTTCGACAGGCCGGTACGCTGTGGGAAAGGTATTGTTCAAGAAGCTTCTCCGGGACCGCCACGGCATTTCTTATGATCCCGACGACCTCCTCAAAATCGGTTGGAAAGTCTATCGCCGGACCATCCGGGAGATGAAATCGGTCGCGGCGGAGATTGACAAGCAGAAAAATTGGCACCAGATCATCGCCGGTTTGAGGGATGATCACCCGACCGCCCGAGGGCTTGTCCCCGCCTATTTCAAGGCGATGGATCAAGCGCGGCGGTTTGTGCGGAAGAAAAGATTGGTCTCGTTTCCAGAGGGGGAATCGATCCAGGTCGTGCCGACACCGGCTTTTGCCCGGCCGATCCTGCCCTATGCCGCCTATTTGAGCCCGGCGCCCTTTGAAAAGGAACAGAAGGGCACCTTCTGGGTGACACCGCCTGACGCCTCTTTGCCGAAAGAGCATCAAAAGGTGATGTTGCAGGGTCATATGCGCCCCGGTATCGCGGTGACCGCGCTCCATGAGGCCTACCCCGGGCATCATCTTCAGCTTTCGGTCGCCAACCGTCTCTCCCATCCCCTCCGGCACCTATTCGAAACAAGCGTCTTCGCCGAGGGATGGGCCCTTTACTGTGAAGAGATGATGTACGAACAGGGCTTTTACAAATCCAAGGAATCGCGGCTTTTACAATTGAAAGATCTTTTATGGAGGTCCTGCCGGGTTATCATTGATGTCAGCCTGCACACCCGTAACATGAGTTTTGACGAGGCGGTCGATTTTCTTATTAAAAAAGCCCATCTTGTCAGGCCGAACGCCGACGCTGAGGTGCGCCGTTATTGTGCAACGCCGGCGCAGCCGATGAGTTATATTATGGGCAAGATTTTGATCCTCGACCTGTTGGAAGATTACAAGCGGTGGAAGGGACCGGCTTTCGACCTGCGCACGTTCCATGATGATCTACTGAGCCACGGCACGATCCCCGTCGGGCTCGTCCGCCGGGAGATGGGTGTGCCCGGCCGCTAATCGCCGAGATAGATGATTTTTGCGGCGCGGAATCCCGGCCGTACGGATCTGAGGGGCCGGATCCAATAGATCCCCGGCGACGGCCGGGGCCGGAGATCCTTAAGCCGGATGGTGGTTGAAGGGGGCGTACCCTCGAGTTCGATAACGGCCACGCGGCGCCCGGCGGCGTCATAAATTCCAAGCGGCGCCCGGGCGGTGACCATGGAAGCCTCTTTAAACAGTAATGTTAAAGTTACCCGGTCGGTGACCGGATTGGGTGCGATTCTTATGGATGGGACGGCCGCCGTGGCCTGCCGGGGCTCACTGGATGAAGCCGGGTCATTATTGTCACCGGGTGTCGGAGTGGTCGAATAGACCCAATCTCCAAAACCATCCGGCATTCTCGCCAATGAGACATCTTCTGTCTGCTGGCCGAAGTCGAGGTGATCCAGCAGGACATTTCCGTCTTCATCGGACTCCCACAAGGCGACCGTTTCACCGTCGGCATCGAGTTTGAAAGTGGCGTGGAGTGGTCCCTGTTCGGGATCGTTGTCCGCCCAGACCAGGAGATAACCGGCCGACGGGATGATCGTATCCGGGAAAGCCCATTTCCGCGGATTGCGGAGATCATCGGAAAGCCGCATTCCGCCAAGATCAATAGGGTGATCCGATATATTCATCACCTCAATCCAATCCTCATATTCCCCGAATTCATCACGGATCGTGGTTTCATTCTTGGCCATGAACTCATTCAATCGAAGACCGGGATCGAGATCGGGGCTGTAGGATGCGGCCGCCGTGAGAAGGAAAGCGTGCCGTTGTTCAATATAGTTCTCAATACGTCCGGCATGCTCCGCCTGCAGGCCGCTGGTTTCCCATCCCCATTTGTGAAAGTCGGCGTCGACATCCGCGGCGATCTCATCAAGCTGGGCCTGTAATTCATCGCGCCAATCTTGAAGCGCGTAGGGGCCATTCAGCAGATCGGTTATACGTTTTGCAATCATCCACCGGAATTGGGGAAACTGAAGAAGGCGGTTTATCAATCCGTTGAATCCACGGACATCGGGATGCGCTTCTGTTCCGATGTCGATCGGTGTGTAGGGATCGAAGGTGTGGAGATAGGTTCCCGAGCTTCCGTAGGTGACATCCAGGTCCCAGGGGATGAAGAACCAGCGATCCCGGCTTTCGTCCAAAACGGCGTAGAAATTGTGCGTTGCGAAATCACGGTTCCCATTGAGAACCTGAAAGGCATACCAATTCGCAAGATATACCAGATCAACGGCACCGGAGATAACCTCGGGAAATTCATCATCCGGCGTGTTATGAATCGTATCAATCAGATCGATGATCGGTTGTAGATCCGTACTGTCTCCCGTGCCGCGGATATACCAGTTTTGATATTCGTACTCAGGGAGGATATGCAGGCCGGCATAACATTTGAAGACCGGTGAGGATTCAGGAATGTCCCGTGTTTGCAGCCAATCCTCATCGATCTGCTCGATCTGTGTGTGAAGGCCGCGGTGCCGGCCGTTCAGGTAAAGATTGATTCGCCGTGTCCGGCAGGTCGGGCTCCCGGCAAGTTCCGCCATCCGGAACCCAAACGCTTCGCGGATCAAGGAGGGATCGGCATAGCCGCTGTTCAGATTCACGCGGTCTTGACCCTCAAGCGAGCCTTCGAAGAGAGCCACCTTCCAATTCTTTTTGGGGCCGTAGATATTCGATTTTCCACGGTAGCGGACCCCCGCCTCTTCCCAGTAATGGGTGCCCCACTGAAAATCGATCGGAATATAATCATCAGAGAGGATGTTTTGATTCAACAAAATCAGATGAGGTTCCAATGCAAAGATTTCATAGTCGCGGAGCTGTGATTCATAACGGTGGCGGACCGTGCCGGAAAGCGGCGGGCAGGGATTGGAGGACGATCCGGCTAGATCGACGGCGCTGATACGGTAGGAAAACTCATCGCCTCCTTGAACATTCTCGTCGATATAACGGGTCATGAGAAATTCCGGCTCTTGGACGGTATGCCAGAGCGCTGATGATTGTCTCCGGCGTTCAACCCGGTACCCTTTGAGATTTGAGATATCAACGGGATCCCAATCAACGATCATGCAATCATAGCCGGGGATCACGCGCAGGTTTGCCGGCGGGCCCGGAGGGCCGGGAGCCGCGCCGGCCGTAACAATCTCGAGGGCGCAAACCTGCGCAAATCCTTGCTCCGGGGTGAAGTTTATGTTCATTAATTCGTCGGTGACCTCTACCAGGAACCGGGTGTCGAGGGCATAGCAGCGTTCAACAAACTCAAAAATGTCAAAGCCGGTAAGAAGCGCGACACCTTCGCATTCAAGGCGCATCGCGCTCATTCCATACCAATGATTGATGACATCGGAAAAATGGAGGGTGACCTCGTATAGGCCGTTGGGAACGTTAAAGTAATAATCAAAGGCGAAGTTGCTGCTTCGGACGGTGCGATAGAGAATCGAATCAGGCGCGCCGCCGATCGGATTCCATGACCCGGCGGAATATCCTCCCACGTAACCCCAGGAAACGCCGTCCCAGGGTTGATCGGCCAGGAAGGTTCGGCCGCTGCCGCCGGCAAGGCTGTCGCCGCCGCAATTCACGGCGATCTCGAATGTCGCGCCGGCGGGCAGGGACAACCCAACGAGGAGGAGGGCCATCAGAAGCATCACGAGCCGGACGAGCGTCCCGCACGGCGGATGGCCGATCCGGCATTTTGAATTCACACATCCCATTATACTTTAATTGTATGCCAAATAAGGAGATAGTTCAAGTCCGAACTGTTTGTTTCCTCGATCTGGTTCCATTAATAGGACTTGCGGGACTCAATCTTATCCGGCGGTTTTAATATGGATTCCCCTTTCTTTGGAACCGGGCCGCCTCTGGATCGCAGTCCCTGAGGTAGGCGGCGGCCATCTCCGGTGGGACGCTGTTGACGAAGATTCCGGTGCCGATCTCGAAGCCGGCGGGGGTTGTGATCCTGGGGAGGACGACAAAATACCAGTGATACTCATCGGCGTCGCCGTTCCCCGCCGGAGCCGAGCGGATCAGATAATTGTAGTTCGGCACACCGAGGCAGAGGTGAATGCGCGCCATCGTTCGCTGAAGAATCCGCGCAAAGGCCGTGACTTCATCTTCGCTTATCAATGTGAAAGATGGAGCATGCCGCTTCGGATAGATACGGGTTTCGAAAGGGGTATGTGAAGCGAAGGGGCAGAAGGCGACAAAATGCTCATTTTGATCGAGAATGCGGACGGATTGGCTCAGTTCCTCTTCGAGAATGGCGCAGAATACGCAATGCTTGTTGTCGCGAAAGTATTCCCGCGCCTTTTGTATCGGGTCATCGACATGGGGCGGTACGATTGGTGTCGCGATCAACTGTGAGTGGGGATGCTCAATGGATGTTCCCGCCAGCGGGCCGTAATTCCTGAAGATGGTGACGAGACGGATGTCCGGCTTGGCCTCCATGCTCAGCGCCCGGGTTTTATAGGCTTGTACAATTCTTGCGACCTCGGAATCTTCCATTGATGCGATCGTGAGATCATGCCGCGGGGTTTCAATGACAACTTCGGCGATGCCATAGCCGCCCGCCTTGAGAAAACACCCTTCATTTATCGCCGTATGATCCTGCGCTTCGCTGAGCGCGGCGAATTTGTTGGGGACGACCCGGAGGCTCCAGTGGTCGTTGGTTGACAGCGTGAAGACCGATGTGGGTGTCGCCGCTTCATTGCCCGGGCAGAAGGGGCAATCGGAGCGGCGGTGAGGGATCGGGTCCTGCGGTCCGCGCAGGGGGGGCGTGAAATCCTCAGGCTTCAGAGATGATTCCCGGGCAATGATGACCCATTCACGGGTCGCGAGGTTTTGCCTGAATTCAGGCACGTTTATCCTCCAAGTGATATTGATGTCAACCCCCTGATGGAGCGGGGGATCCGTTCCAGATGGATAGAACTTCGTCATGAAGCCTTCCATTCGTGGCCAAAGCAGAACCGTTATATATTGAAGGTTGGCCGGACAGATCGGTGAACCGCCCTCCCGCTTCTTCAATAATAATCTTGAAGGGCGCGATATCCCAGGGATGGATTCCGGTTTCCAGCATCATCTCGGCCCGCCCCAAGGCCACGAGTTGATGGCCGTAATAATCGCCGAAACTCCGCTGCCGGTCGGTCTTATTCATCAGAGCCAAAAAACGTTTCTCAGACTCCGGCTGCAAAAGCCCGTTGATCCCACCGAACAGGAAAAAAGCCTGTTGCAGGGAATCGACATCAGAAACTCTGACCGGTCGATCATTGCAGCGGCATCCCAGGCCGCGCGCGGCCGATGTCATATCACCCATCGCCGGAGCATATGAGGCGCCCACGACACACTCCCCATCCCGTTCGAGAGCGACCAGTGTGGCGAAAATCGGAATCCCCTTTATAAAATTGCGTGTGCCGTCAATCGGGTCGACGATCCAGCGGGATCCCGTCGCGGCCTGATCGGGCGAGCCGCCGCCCATCTCTTCACCCAGCACGGGAACACCCGGCATGCCTTCCTCAAGAACGTTGCGGATCGCCTTCTCGGCGCTGATATCGGCATCGGTGACCGGCGATCCGTCGGGCTTCCGCCTGGCATCGATTCCCTTGCGGAAATGATACAGGGCCAGCTGCCCGCCGGTTCTGGCGGCGCGCTCGGCCAATTTTAAAGCCTGCTCTAGATCCTGGCTCACGCGGAACCTCCACCGGCATCCGCCCCGGGCCCGTTGAGAACATGTTCGGCGTCGGTGTCAACCGATTCCAGATAGATGGAGCGTGTGGGGAAAGCGACCTCCAATCCCATCGATTCCAGATATTGCATAATCCGCGTTAGGAGCTTCTGCCGCGCTTCAAGATGATCGGCCCACGCCGTTGTTTTTGTGAAACAGTAAACCAGAATATCCAAACTCGACGCGCCGAAGTCTGTGAAGTTGACAAGGAAGAAATCATCATGAATCTCAGGCATCTCCTTGATAATGCCCCGGATGCCTTCAACGGCCCGATTCATCTCGTCGGCGGAGGTTTTATAGGTGACGCCCAGAGTGAATTTGATCCGCCGGCGCGGCATGCGGCTGAAGTTGTTGATGGTCATATTGGCCAGCGCTTGATTGGGTATCGAAACCTGCGTTTTAGCAAAGGTGCGGATACGTGTGCTGCGGAAGCCGATTTCCTCAACGACCCCTTCAAACCCATCTCCCGCGATCCAATCCCCAACCGAGAAGGGGTGATCGAAGAGGATGGCGACCGATCCGAACACATTGGCCAGAGTATCTTTCGCCGCCAAACCGACCGCCAATCCGCCGATCCCTAATCCGGCCAAAAGACCGGACACCGAATATCCCATATTTTGTATAAGCATGACGAAGGCGAGAATGCCGATGAAGACTTTGAACGATTTGCGAAACAGGGGAATCAGGTTGTCATCCAGCCGGCTCTCGGTCTTTTCCGCCGCCTTGAGGAGGTAGGTTGAGAGGGCGTCGAGGATCCGAAAAATCAACCACAAGATATCGAGGGTTATCAAAACCTTCATCAAGATCGTCGCCGTGGCTCGCAGATTGTAAGGTTCTATGGGCAGTTCGAGGAGCATAAGCGCGACGCCGAGCCCGATGATGACAATGAGGTATTCGACGGGACGGTGAATCGCCTCCAGCAGAATGTCGTCGAGCTCTGTCTTGGTGCGGGCGGCGAGACGCCGGACGGCGCTGAACAAGACCGTCCCCAAGAACCTTTTCAAAGAGAAGACGAAGACGACGATCAGGAAGGAAAGCCCGAGTTGCTTCACCGTGTAGCCTAAGAGCGGGTAATCGAGGATCGTGTTAATGAATTCCATGCCTGCATCCTATCTTTGCCTGGATCGCTGCTCGTTTCCGTCAGGGAATTTGGAGATTTTCGTTTCGGATGATACCACTCATACAGGTAACATCCAAACCACGGGATATCAGCTCTTCTGCAAAAGGATTGATTCCCAGTGAGTCTCCCGTCATATGGCCGATCACAATGAGGTTTCGACCCTGGTCGTGAAAGTCTTGGTTCAAACGACGGGAATCGGGACCGGAACAATGGATATAGATGACGGTATCGACCCCGTGGTTGTAGAGCGCCCGGGCGACCGGGATGCCACCATTGGTTCCCGCCGCGTGGATCACCGCCGCGTGTCCGATCGGATGGGATGCCAGCCCCACACGCAGTTCTATTTCCGTTGCAGCGGCGCGGCATTCCGGGAGTCGATGCTCAAAAGCGCCGAGCAGTTCCTTCACGGTCGCCGCCGGATCGAGAGAATCAACAACAGCAACCATCCGCTTTCGGCCGATTTCATCCAAGGGGAGGTGGATATTCATATAGGGAATCTGCAGGCGGCGCGCCATCGATGGAGCCCGGTCATAATTGGCGGCCTGCGCTTGGCACCGGGCATCATAGATCAATTCCCCAACGGCATCGCGGGCGACCGGCTCGGGGACACCATGGGCGGTCATGAATTCAACGTGCCGGCTCAGGACATCGGCAAACCGGAGCAGCGCCCCGCCTCCCTTGGGGTGATGGCTGATCACCAGATCGAACCCCTCCTGTTTGGCCAGGAGAAGTTCAGGCGCCTCCATATCAATCCCGATGATGATGCGACGGATATTCTCTCCCGGGAAATAGATCGCTGAGTCGGCCGGCGTTTCGGAAAATCCGGCCATGTCCAGGGCGATTTTCAGCACGTCAGCGGTTGTTACTGCCATGCCATCTCCTCCAGGTGCCTGCGGAGTCTGGACATCGTGGGGAATTTGTCCAGGATCAGGCTTGTTTTGAGACCGCTGCAAATATACTTAACCGCTTCCGGGTGCTTGGCGTAGGCGGGGGCGCCGCCAAGGACATCGTAGAACATCCGGATGACATCACAGACATCGACGCGCCGGTTGTTGACTTTGGATCCTCCCAAGTGGAACAGGTCGAGCAGTTTTAAATCGAATCGCAGGCCGTAGCGGCTCACGATGATATTGTCCGAGTGAAGGTCGCCGTGATATTCATTCGCGCGATGGACTTCCTCCATCCCCAGGCTTAAAGCGTAAAGGAAGTGCAGGGCTTCAAAGGGATGGAGCCGGCGCCTCGGCAGCTGCTTGACAAAGTCGGAGAGCATCTCCCCTTCGACATACTCGGATATCAGCGCCACAACATCGATGCCCCGAAACGTGAAAACTTCCTCGGTTTGATAGTGAATCAACATGGAGCAGTGTCTGAGTTTGTATAGTTTTTTCGCGTAGGAACGCGATGTGCGATGACCGATATTCCGGTGCGGGAAAAAGAGTTTTGCGGCTCTCTCGATGCCCGTACCGACCTCAACGACCCGGTAGACCTCACCCTCCCAGCCGGCGCCGACCATGGCGAGAACGCGGTATTTCCTTGCCAGGACCCGGTTGAGCCTGAGATCAAATGAATCGATTCGATTTTTCACGGCGTCTATCCTCCGGAGTGATGCCTTGATCAATATACAGCAATAGGTCCGGCACTTCGAATCAGAATGAGATCGATGAAGTCCTTCCGGCCTATCCTCAGATCGAAGGAAATCGGGGCGGTTGGATCGCTTGAATCAACAATCTTCCTAATTCCGGAAAGAAGAATCGTTGACAGCAAGCCGGGACTTACCTAGATTTGCGAGGTTACGGAACGCGGTTTCCTTATGCCTCGAGAAAGATGAGGTGGGTTCCCCGGAACCTTATGAAAGATGACCGGGAACAAAGAGGACGATATCTTCGACTGGTGGGATCTCTGTCGATGGTGCCGTTTCTTATGGCCACTGGGCCTATTGTCGGGTATTTTCTCGGCAAGTGGCTGGATTCGGTTTTCGGCACAAAGCCGATTCTTAGTTTTGTCTTTGTAGCTCTTGGGTTTATTGCGGGAATCCGGGAGATGGTGCGACTCGTCCGGCGGGCCAGCCGCGATATGGACCGTATGTAATAGGGAATCGCCTGCGATGATCCGTGACCAAGAATTGGATCCGGCATTTATCCGCCGGACCGTCCTTGCCACTATGTTGACGGGGATCATCGTCGCTCTCGCGGCCTGGGCTTACAAGGGTCCGGCTGCCGGAGGCGGTTGTCTCGCGGGGGCTGTTTTAGGGGCCGCGAATCTTTGGTTTCTCTGGAATCTGATCCATATGGTTCTGGCGCCGGTGCGTGGGTCCAATAAGGCCATCGTGGTCGCGGTTTTCCTCAAGGTCGGGCTTGTCTACGGAGCGGGGGCGGCCCTGTTGATATGGGGCAAGGTGTCGGCGATATGGTTCTTGATCGGCTTCACCCTTCTTTTTGTTGTACTGGTGCTCAAGGTGGCCGGACGATGGATCACGTCGGATGAAAACAAAGGCCGCTCCATCGACCGACCGGTCGATCGATCCGGCTGACACCGGGGATCGGTGCCCATCCATGGAATGGAAATGAGGGCTGTGCGTGTGCTGAAGAAGGTACCGATGCGGATTGGATCGAAACTCCCGCCATCTTTGGGTTCCCTTGCCCTTCTTCTGACAGCGATTTTTCCGGGGAGCGCGTGGGCTTCTTCCGAGGAAGGCGAAATTTCCACCCATCTCCCCACGATTATAACGATTCTCGAAAAGATTTTTGGATCGACCGGCTGGATCGGTTTTCTTCATAAATGGGAAAATGTTCTCTTCGCGCTGGTCGTCGTGGTTTTTATGGTCGTGATGTCCCATCTCGCAATTCGGAAGAGGGCATTGATTCCCGGCCCCCTTCAGAACCTGGTTGAGATGATGGTCGAGAAATTCGCCGATTTTATTGAAGGGATTTTGGGCAAAGAGGGACGGCATTTCGTTCCGTTTCTCGGCACCCTCTTCTTCTATATCCTTTTCATGAATCTGTTGGGGCTTATTCCCCTGATGAAATCGTCGACATCGGTCTTCAATACGACGATCGCCCTCGCCATATCCGTCTTTGTCTATGTTCAATACACCGGTATCCGCCGTTTGGGGATTGTAAAGTTTCTGCATCATCTCGCCGGTGAGCCCGAGGATGTGATAGGATGGTCGATGGTGCCGCTCATGCTGCCCTTGCACATTATCGGTGAGTTCGCCAAACCAATGAGTTTAGGGCTTCGACTTTTCGGCAATATCATGGGCGAGGATATCCTGCTCGCCGTTTTCCTCGGTCTCGGTGTCATGACGCTGAAGTTTCTGCCGATTCCGGTGGGGGTGCCGTTTCATCTTCCCTTTATTTTCCTGGCCATCCTCACCAGCGCGGTGCAGGCATTGGTCTTCACACTTTTGAGCACGATCTATATTTCCCAGGTTTTACCTCATGATCATGAGGATGAACATGAACATGAGCATGAGGCGCCTTGATAGAAGGAGGCAGGTGTTTGCCAGCCATGTCTCGATAAGCGGTGGATCACGGAACAGGAGGAGCGATAGATGAACTGGTTAGGTCTGGCCCTGCCTTTGGGTCTTGCCATCGCGGCGTTCGGATCGGCACTCGGCCTCGGCCGGGCGGTTTCGGCGGCGATGGAGGCGATCGGACGCCAACCGGAAGCGGCCGGGAAGATTCAGGTGGCCATGGTGATTGGCGCCGCATTCATTGAAGCTTTGACGATTTATGCCCTCGTCACCGTCTTCGTCCTTATGGGCAAACTTCACTAGGTCAACCTATAAGGCCAATCAATAAGGTCAAACTATGGATCTTGTATGGAGTGAAGTCGTAACCCAGATCATCGGATTCATTCTGGCGGTCTGGATACTGCACAAATTCGCCTGGAAACCGATACTCGGCCTGCTCGATAGCCGCCGGCGCGGCATTGAAAACGCGCAACAGGAGATTAAAGAGCAGCGGGAGGAGGTCGCGGGTCAAAAGGCTCATTACGAGCAGGAGCTGAGGAATATCGAGGCTCGGGCCCGGGAACGCATCCAGGAAGCGGTGCGGGAGGCCAATGATATTGCGGCCCGGATTCGTGAGCAGGCGCAGGAAGAGCGGCGGCAGCGGCTCAGCCGGGCGGAGGATGAAGTCGCCCGGATTCAAGAGTCGGCGACTGAAGAGGTGCGCCGTCAGACGGTGAATCTCGCTGTGGCCGCCGCGGAAAAAACGATACGGGAGCATTTGGACGATGAGCGGCACCGGAAATTGATCCGGGAGTTTATTGATAAGGTGGAGACGGCGTCGTGAAAGAGTGGGCGCTGGCCCGGCGATACGCCGAGGCCCTGTTCATGGCCGCTCTGGATCGCGGGATCCTGGATCCCGTCAGTGAGGATGCCGGCGCTCTGGTCAAGCTCCTGGAGTCCGATCCTCGCCTGCTGCGTTTTCTCGAATCGCCGCAGATTCTAGCAGATGAAAAGGAAAAGGTTGTACAAAAGACTCTTCGTGAGCAAGTCCAGCCACTGCTCTGCGATTTTATACTTTTGCTTCTGAGCAAACAGAGGGTGGCGCTTCTGCTGGATATTCTGGATGTGTTCAAAGACCGGGTGGAAGAGCATCGGGGAATTGTTTCGGCGCAGGTCTTCACCGCCGTTCCCCTGCCGGGGGATATGGAATCGGCGCTCCGGCAGCGCTTGGAAGCCAAGGTCGGTCTCAAAGTGAGGCTGGAGAAGTCGGTGGATTCCGATGTTATCGGAGGGGTGAAGGTCGTCATCGGCAACCGTGTCATTGACGGCAGTGTTCAAAACGAACTCAGAGAGCTGAAACAGCAGCTCTTGAAAGCCACTCTGTAGATTTTAAATCGGATCACACCTTGCGACAAATCTGGTTTTTGGTAACGGCCGGATGGCCGCCGAATAACATCGGGGAGAGTCATGGCGTTTAAACCCGAAGAGGTCAGCTCTGTTCTACAAAAAGAACTGGAGCGGTATGAAGGCAAGCTCGAGGTTGTCTCAGCCGGATCCGTCCTGCAGGTCGGTGACGGTATTGCCCGTGTCTGGGGGCTGGAAGATGCGATGGCCGGTGAGCTGTTGGAGTTCCCGGGCGGCATCAAGGGGATGATCCTCAATCTCGAACAAGATAATGTGGGCGTCGTGCTGTTCGGTTCCGATCAGGGGATCCGCGAAGGCGACACGGTTCGCCGGACCGGCAAGGTTATCGAGGTCCCGGTTGGAGCGGCCCTGCTCGGGCGGGTCGTCACGCCGTTGGGCGAGCCGGTCGACGGCAAAGGGCCCATCGCGACGAAAGAGTTTATTCGTCTTGAGACCCTTGTTCCCGATGTCATTTCACGCCAGCCGGTGAAGCAGCCGGTGCAAACCGGGCTCAAGGCGGTCGATTCGATGATCCCCATCGGACGAGGCCAGCGTGAGTTGATTATCGGCGACCGCCAAACAGGTAAGACGGCGCTCGCGATTGATACGATCATCAACCAGAAGGGCAAGAATCTTTGGTGCATCTATGTAGCGATCGGCCAGAAGGAATCAACGGTGGCGCAGACCGTCAAGATTCTGGAAGACCAGGGCGCCATGGAGTATACCATTGTTGTCGACGCTTCCGCATCGGGCGCCGCACCCCTTCAATACATCGCCCCCTATGCCGGATGCTCCATGGGTGAATACTTCCGTGATCGAGGCGAACACGTTCTATGCATCTATGACGACCTCTCGAAGCACGCCGTGGCCTACCGGCAATTGTCTCTTCTTCTGCGCCGGCCGCCGGGACGCGAGGCTTTCCCGGGCGATGTTTTCTATCTCCACAGCCGCCTGCTGGAACGCGCCGCCAAGCTTGAGGAGCATTACATCCTTGTGAAGCAAGATGCGCCCGCCGAAACCGCTGCAGGCGTTGATGGCAAGGATTACCGCGGCGAGAAGGGTTTCAAAGAGGCGCAAGAGGCCCTGAAGGGGCTCGGAAAATCGGGCTCGCATGATATCAGGATCAAACCCGGGACGGGCGGATCCCTCACAGCGCTTCCCATTATTGAGACACAGGCGGGGGATGTGTCGGCCTATATCCCGACAAATGTGATCTCCATCACCGACGGCCAGATCTATTTGGAAACCGATCTCTTTAACAGCGGTGTCCGGCCCGCTATCAATGTCGGTCTCTCGGTGAGCCGTGTCGGCGGCAACGCACAGACGAAGGCGATGAAGAAGGTCGGCGGAAAGCTGCGTCTGGAATTGGCTCAGTATCGGGAGTTGGCCGCCTTTGCGCAATTCGGATCCGATCTCGATAAGGCGACACGGGCTCAATTGACCCGAGGTGAGAAGATGGTCGAGATCCTGAAACAGGATCAGTATGTTCCGCAGGATCTTGAAAAGCAGGTCATGCTTATCTTCGCGGGTGTGAATGGGTATCTCGACGACGTACCGACGGATCGACTCAAAGAATTTGAGAAGAAACTCTACACCTTCATGGATGACAAGCATCCGGACATCGGTGACGACATCGATCACAAAAAGGATATCAGCGCGGATACGGAAAAGAATCTGCATCAGGCGGTGAAGGAGTTTAAAGCGGGCTTCATGGCGGAGGTATAACTCTTGGCCACGCTGAAACAACTCCGCCGGCGCATTCGCTCGGTGGAGAACACGCAACAGATTACGAAGGCCATGGAGATGGTGGCCGCGGCCAAGCTCCGCCGCGCGCAGCAGAGGGCCGAATCGATCCGTCCCTTCTCTCAGAAGATGCAGGAGGTTCTTCAAAGCCTGGCTCAGTCTCCCGATGTGCGGATTGATACTCTCTTCGTCGTGCGGGAGGTGCGCCGCCGGGCCTACATTATAATAGCGTCGGACAAGGGGCTTTGCGGATCGTATAACGCCAATCTTTTCCGGCAGGTTGAGACGGATCTGAAGGACCGGGATCCAAAGACCATTCAATTGATCCCGGTGGGCCGCCGGGCCTGGGAGTATTTTCACCGGCGCCATTGGGAGATGTCGGATCCGTTCCGCCATCTGGGCGATCAGCTGAATCCGGCCTTGGCCACCGAACTGGCGCGTTTGTCGGTTGAAATGTATAAAAGCGGGGAGGTTGACCAGGTCGATCTCATCTTCACGCACTTTGTCACCGCCGCCCGCAGGGTCATCGTCGAAGAACCATTGTTGCCGATCCGGCCGCCGGCGGAACCAGCGGTGCAACCCGCGGCGGAGTCCGCGGCGCAACCCGGTTCAGAAACAGAGACGGAAGAACTCGAATATATCTTTGAACCGTCCGCTGAGGAGATTCTGAAAAGTCTTCTGCCGCGGTATGTGGAAGGCCGTGTCCGAACGGCCATCGCGGATGCCCTGGCTTCCGAGCACAGCGCGCGGATGCTTTCGATGGGAAACGCGACCCGCAATGCGAACGACATGATCCGATCCCTGACCTTGCTGCGGAACCGGCTGCGTCAGGCGGCTATTACAAAAGAGCTTGGGGAAATCGTCGGTGGGGCTGAGGCCCTGAGATAGAATCAGATCCGTTCGGGAAAACGAGAGGGTATTATGTCCAACAGTTCCCAAACACAAAAGAATGTCGGCAAGATCGTACAGGTTATCGGACCGACGGTTGATGTGGGATTTCCCGCCGACCGCCTGCCTAACATTATGAACGCCATCCGTATCGATGACGATGAACGCGGTATTCATATCATCGTCGAGGCGGCCTTGCACCTCGGCGACAACATGGTGCGCTGTATCGCCATGGCCTCCACCGACGGGTTGGTGCGCGGAATGAAAGCCTACGATACCGGTGGACCGATCACGGTTCCGGTCGGCCGGCAATGCTTGGGACGATGCCTGAATCTGTTGGGCGAGCCTATTGATCCGAAAGGCCCATTGCCGGAGCCGGATAAGCGCTACCCGATCCACCGCCCCGCGCCGGCTTTGGAAGAGCAGGAAACAGAGATCTCTGTCTTGGAGACCGGAATCAAGGTCATTGATTTGCTGGAGCCTTATCCGCGCGGCGGCAAAATCGGGCTCTTCGGCGGCGCCGGTGTCGGCAAGACCGTCATTATCCAGGAGCTTATCCGCAATATCGCGACCGAGCATGGCGGTTTCTCCGTTTTCGCCGGTGTCGGCGAGCGAACCCGTGAAGGGAATGATCTCTGGCTCGAAATGAATGAATCAGGGGTGATTGATAAGACCTGCCTCGTCTTTGGACAGATGAACGAACCGCCCGGCGCCCGTCTTCGGATCGGTTTGACGGGTGTGACCGAGGCGGAATATTTCAGGGATGAAGAAGGACAGGATGTGCTCTTCTTCGTCGATAATATTTTCCGTTTTGTTCAAGCCGGATCCGAGGTGTCGGCCCTTTTGGGAAGAATGCCATCCGCCGTCGGTTATCAGCCGACGCTCAGCACGGAGATGGGGGATTTGCAGGAGCGGATCACCTCGACAAAGAAGGGATCGATCACATCGGTGCAGGCGATCTATGTCCCCGCCGATGATCTGACCGACCCCGCGCCGGCCACAACCTTCTCGCATCTCGATGCGACAACGGTGTTGAGCCGGCAGATCTCCGAGCTCGGTCTTTATCCGGCCGTGGATCCCCTCGATTCGACCAGCCGGATTTTGGATCCCAATGTTGTCGGTGAACAGCACTACAAGGTGGCGCGCGCCGTTCAGGTGATTCTCCAACGGTACAAGGATCTACAAGATATTATCGCCATCCTTGGTATGGATGAACTTTCCGAGGAAGACAAAATCATCGTGGCCCGGGCCCGCAAAATCCAAAAGTTTCTCTCGCAGCCGATGTTCGTCGCGGAAGCTTTCACAAACCGTCCGGGGAAGTATGTGAAACTCGAGGATACGGTGCGGGGTTTCGAGGAGATTGTGGAAGGACGTCACGATGATCTTCCGGAACAGGCTTTCTATATGGTTGGCGGCATTGAAGATGTCATCGCCGAAGCGGAGCGCATGAAAGCCGCGGGTGGGGAATCCTAGATGGCCGAGACTTTTCACTTGAGCGTGCAGACCCCCGAGCGGACCGTCTTTGACGATGCCGTGGTCTCCCTCGTGGCTCCCGGCGGCGCGGGATATTTAGGCGTCCTGGCCCATCATGCCCCCTTGATTACAGACCTCGTCCCGGGCAAGCTGTCACTACGCGATACCTCCGGGTCCGAGCGGGTCTTTGCCATCAGCGGTGGGTTCATGGAAGTCTCACGGAATCATGCCACGATCCTCGCGGATACACTCGAATCTCCGGAAGAAGTCGATTTGGAGCGTGCGAAGGAAGCGCGGGACCGGGCGATTGAACGCCTCAAAGATACGTCCGGTCGCTGGGATGAAGAGCGTGCCCGGCTGGCATTGCTCCGCGCCCTAAATCGTATGCGGATCAAAACGGGCGGTTTCTAGAGCGGACCCCGGGGCGAGCCGCTCGGGGACACCCATTTCACTCGATCGATGGGAGTGTCATGACGGCTCAACCTTCAACCACCCTTCCACCACGAATCCTCCGTCTCCTGAGATGGAAGCGCTGGATCCTCATCAACACGCTGATTGTGGCCGCCGGCGCCGTCGTCGTCAGTCTATTGCTGCCGGAATGGTATATTTCGACGACCTGCGCCTTTCCGCCCAAGAGGGAAGGCGCCGCAACATCGCTCCTGGCCAACGATTCGGGCGGCGATCCCCTCTCGATGAGCCTCATGGCCTCTCTGCTCGGCGGCAGCGCCTTCGATATGCCCCTTTTCTCTTCGCCCTCCGACATCATGGTCCGGATCCTCTCCAGCCGCCCGTTGAAAGAGAAGATCATTGAAAAATATGACCTGATGGAACACTACAAGGTGCGCACCATGGATGAAGCCTTGAGGGTGTTTGGCGGCCGCGTTTCGGTTTTCGTGAGCCGGGAAGGATTTGTGACGGTGGCGGTGGAAGAGACCGACCCGCAGCTGGCGGCTGATATGGCCAACGATGCGATGGCGATGATGGATGAGATCCAAAGGGAGCGCCGCCACAGCGCCGCTTATACGGCCCGCGTTTTCACCGAGCGGCGGCTGGCCGAAACACGGGCCTGGCTGGCCGCGGCCGAGGACAGCCTCAGCCTCTTTCAGAAGCAGACCGGGATCGTGGCGCCGGAAGAACAGGCCACGGCCCTGGTTGAGGTTGTCGCCGGGATGATGGGACGGCGTCTCGCGCTCGAGGTGCAGCTGGAGGCCCTGCGGGAGATCGCCGGTCCGACATTTCCACAGGTCACCCGCCTTACATCAGAAATCGAGATTCTGGATGCCGCGATTGAGAAGATGGGGATGAAGGCCTCCCCGGAGCCGAGTGGGCCGGCGGCTTCAGGCTCTCTCACCGCGCTCTCTGATCAGATGCTCGATTATCACCGGCTTCTGCGCGAAGTGAAGATTCAGGAAACCCTGCACGAATACCTCATTACACAACATGAGTTTTACCGCATACAGGAGGTGCGGGACACACCGATGACACAGATTCTCGAAGTGGCAAAACCGGCGGAAAAGCGGTCCAAGCCCGTGCGCTGGATTATCTGTGCCGTGTCGACGCTGATCGCTTTCGGCGGCAGTCTCACATTCTTTGAATTGCTGGAGCGGCTTCGTGATGCGGCGCTCGCGGGCGGAACGCTCAGCCTTCTTATTGAAGGAGTCGGCGGTGGCTTCATCATCCGCAAGCTTCGCTCCCCCTACACGCATTAAGGCGGAGCCGCTTCTCCTTCTGTGCTTTTTAATCCTGGCCGACCTCGTGATTCTAGGGGCCGCGGCGGTCCTGCAGGTTAAAGGGCTTCTCCTTCTTCTGGGCGGTTTGGTTTTTCTTTGTCTCGCGCGCCGAACCGAATGGGCGCTTGCTTTTCTCCTCATCGGCTACCCCATCATTTCACCGCTGGCCCGGGCGACACATATGGCGGGTCCCATTTATCACGGACTGCGGCTCTTTGCGATGGGCCTCCTGGGCATCGCCATCCTCTTTAATGATAAAGGAACCCTCTCGGAATTCTGGAATGGCTTCCGGCGGCAACCCATCTTTTGGGCGACGGCGGGAATCCTGTCGATGTTTTTTATAGGGACTTTTTATAGCTCCGCGCCGGATTATGGAATGTTCAAGGTCATGGCTTTCGGATCGAAAAGTTTTCTCTTTATGATCCTTCTCATCACTCAGGGATGGATTTGGGGAAGGGATGGGGAGGCGGCACAGGGCCTGCGCCGCTTTCTCTCCGCCGTTTGGCTCTTTTTATGTGTTATCGCCCTCACCGCCGCCTTAAATCTAGCCTTCAATTTCGATGATTCCGGAGGCCGCTTGAGGGCCCTCGCGCTCAATCCGATCTGGCTGGCCCGCTTCGCCGGCCTCGGCCTCCTCATGACGCCGTACGCCGCCCACCGGCTTCACTGGCCCTGGTCGGTGTCGGGGATTTTCTTGCTTCTCTTCGGCGCCGTCATGCTGGGTACGGGATCACGAGGCCCGGCCGTCGCCGTTGGCGCCGCCGCCTTCTCGACCCTGGTATTACATTGGATAGATAATCGGAGGAAAGGGCGGTCCCATCAGAACGAGGCCCTGCTCTTTACCTCCATCCTCGTCGTTATTACGGGATTGATCCTTCTGCCCAATGCTCTTAAAACCCGTTTTCTGTACGCCGGCAGCAGTTTCATAAGTTATAATCTTTCTTGGTCGATGCGCGTCTTTCTCTATCAACAAGCCTTTCATCTGGTTCCACAGGCCGGGCCCTTCGGTCTGGGAACAGGCGGGTTTGCCGCCGCCATCGTCAGCAAGGATCTCCGTCTTTATCCGCATAATGTATTTCTTGAAATCTTCATAGAAAACGGCTGGCTTGGTTTTTTATTGTTTGGTTTTTTCCTCTACCTCATCTGGCGGATGGCGAATCAGCTGCTGCGGCACCGGCCGGAATTCTCGCCGGAAGTTCACCTGATCCTCATGTTGGTTGTTTATGCCCTGGTCAACGCGATGGCAAGCGGCGATATTGCTTTCAATGAAGAGATTTATATTTGGGCGGGCCTGCTGGGGGCGCTCAAGACGGCTACTTCGATAGGGCCACAACCGAAATCAGGAGAGCCACCGCCGTCGAAGCTGTTGATAGGAGGACGGTGAGTTTGTGGGTCCGCGTTTCCGGCACACGCAGAATATCACCAGGAGCCAATAGATCTTCCTGGGCGTCGAATCGTTTCTCTTTGCCTTCCCGCATCAAGGACCAGCCTGTGCGTTTGCCGACGGAGGACGGCCCGCCGGCGAGATTGACATAGTCTTCCGCGGTCCAGCCGGCGATGAAGGAATAGCGGCCGGGTCTGTAAACGGCGCCGGTCACAGCGATCCATTCCTCACGATAGGGGATGTCGATCAAATCGCCGGGATGAAGCAGCATCCGGCTTGATTCCACATTAATGAGGGCGACCGGCTCGAGGATACGGGTGCCTTCCTCACTCTCTGTTCCTCTCCAAAGGTAAACCGATTCATGGAGCGCTTCCGGTGTCAGACCTCCGGCGCGATGGATCGCTTCATTGACCGTGTCCCCCTCTTTCCACTCCAGGGATATCTGGGGAGGTGAGCCGAGGCGGTCGACCGGGTTTGTCGACTCCCGGCCGGAGAGCAGCGGTTCAAGCCCGCCGGAGAAGGGGCCCCTCAGCCGGAACGAGGGTCCGCGGGCGGGAATGTGGATGCGGGTCCCCGGGGTCAGCGTCGGATTATTGTTGATATCCCCATAGAGGACCCATTGCACCAGGTCCAGTTCATTCACCCATCCGTTCTGTGAGATCTGGACCCGGCGATACGATCCTCCTGGAAAGATCTTGCCCGCCTGGTTGATGATATCTTGAACGCGCTGGACACCGGTGGCTGGGTAACCGCCGGGCCGGCTGACCAGGCCGGTGATTTCAACCCGGAACGTCCCCAACTGCAGCAGGTTCAGGCTCGTCTCCGTGGAAGGGAGCACCTGATGAACGCTTTCGGCCACCTTTTCGCTCGCTTCCTCCAGGGTCAATCCCCTGAGATCGATCATTCCCACGGAAGGGATGATCATCTTTCCTTCTGGACTCACGGCGACGGTCAGGACCGTATCGACCAGTCCCCAAAGACAGAGAGCATAGATGTCGCCGGGTACGACCTGATAGATCGACGGATCGACCGGGCGTTCGAGTCCCTGCGGCGGCATCTGATTGAGATAGGTTGACGGGGTTTCTCCCAGTGTCCTCTGATCGAGCCCCGTCGTCATTTGGCCCATGGCCGGGCCGGTCACACTGAAAAAAAGAAGGAGGATGAGACAGAATCCGATCCGAAGGTTTCGGCGGGAGAGGATATGAAAGTCTCCCGAGCCTCCTGTGAGACGGTTTTCGCTCAATTCATCTCTCCGCTACGAGTCCTATAGGCCCGATTCTACTGAACCGGCGATCGATATGTTGGCAAAGGTACGGGTTTGGCCGCATAGGCGCAAGATGTCCCTTCCATCTGCGTATTCTACAACGAAACGCCAAGGAGAGGGACACCCTTCAGATGGGCCCTGCGGATGAGCTCTTCGGATGAGCTCCAGAGCATGCCTGGATCCAGTATGTGGGGCGTGCTACCCTTCACGGAAAGGCCAATAAGGGTGACTCCGGATGAATCGAAACCTGAATCTTCTGCAGATAGGGATCATCTCAATCAGCGCGGTGGTGCTGTTTCTTTGCCTCGATTGGGGTCTTCCATCACAAGACCGCCTTGACATCCTTCTTTCAGGAATCCAGATTACCGATCAGCTGCGAGCCGATTTGAATGAATCGACAGAAGAGTATTTTGGAGATAGGGCCGATGCGGAGCGGGGTGCGCTAAAAAGAATTGAACAGCAAAGCCCCCCCACGGCATATAGAGCCCATCCGCTGGGACCGATACTGACGCAGGAGGAGACTTTTCAGGCGTTCCGCCGGTATATCATTAGCAGCAGCGCGGATGACGAACGAGAACCCTACATCGCATTGGGAAGGATGAATCCAGCGGAGTTCGATTTCGATCCCAGAGGATTCATGTACGGGGGAGCCTACCTCTATCCACTCGGAGCGCTTCTCGCCTGCATGAAGTTCGTCGGACTCTTCCATCCCGACGAGGGCATTGGTTATTTTGTCGATCATCCCAACGACGTCCGCAATATGTACCTGGCGGGAAGAAGTCTTAGCGCCCTCGCGTTTCTGGGCGTGATGTTGGTGTTGGCGCTGCTCGGCAATAGACTGGGAGGAATCATTGCCGGGAGTTTCACAATGCTCGCCTGGGGATTCTCCACCTTGGCGCTCAACCAGGCTATCCTCTCAAAGCCGCATGTTTGGACCTCATTCTGGTTATTATTGGGAGTTTATTTCTTGCTTCTCGCTGAAAAGGGAAAAGAGAACCGATATCTCTTTCTAAGCGGGATAGCCATGGGCCTTGGGGCGGGGAGCAATATTTTCGCGGGACTGAGCGCCGCTGCCTTTGGCGTTGCACTTATCCGCGGAGAGCGGCTTCGTTCTAAAGTGGGACGCTTTGTTTTATTGATAACAATTGCATTGATCACTTACGGAATCACCAACCCCTACGTTTTTATCAATCCAATGATGTACCTTGCGACGATCCTTTATCATGGATCGCGCGAGGGTTATGGGTACTTGGTTCTGCAGCTAAGCGAGGGGCTGAAATGTCTCGCCGAGATGGTCTTTAAATCATACGCCTTTCCCATAAGCCTTGTCGGTATAATGTTTGCCTTGAAGTCCGCGCTCTTTAACACCCGTCCCTTGAAACATCTCTCCCGGGCCTGGCTGATATCTTTGCTCCTTCTGGCCTTTACCGTCGGCGTTCCGCGCATTCTGCTCTTTTTAGGACCCGTGCTTTGTCTCTTCGGGGGTCTCGCAGTGAAGCAGCTTTTAGGCTCACCGTTTTTTGCCGGATGGGGCCGGCGGGCGATTCTGGTGATGCTCATCCTCGGCCCTGGATTCTATTCCGGCTGCCTCTTTGCCCATCACTCGATTGCCGACGATGCCTGGGTGGAGCCGACGAAGGCATGGATAAGATCGGTGGGGACCGATGAGGAGATTATTGTGGGGCTCTTTGGACCGCCGGAACCGAGGAACACCCCCCCCGTGCCATTTCTTCGAAGCAAGATTATCAATCTTAGTAAATACGAGGGGGGGAGTCATGATCCTGAATATGTGCTTATCGGCAGTCACGCCCGGGATCGTCATGCTTGGGATGCGCACCCTCTTCGCACCCAATACCAGTTGCTAGAAGTCCTCGGCTACCACATGTCGCATGAGTGGCTTCCCTTCCTTCGAACCAAGAGTCAATCGCATGCAGGGGCGTGGGTTTATGTGAAAGGGATCGCGAAGGCGTCCGATTGATTGCTGCTGCGTGTTATTTCATTACAAAGAAATTGTTCATGTCGGGGGACTCCCTGAAAGCCAGGGGCCAGCATTGCGCCCCGCCCACCGCGCGGTTCCCGGATCCGGACCAGTGGCTGTTAACCGGAAGGGTATTGGTTCGAGTTGCACGCGGGGAGCCGGGATGAGCCGCCTCGAAATGGGGCGGCTTTGTTGGTTGACGCAGACGCCGGTGATGAGAGTTGCCGGGTGTGGCTATATGTGTAAGTTCTATAGGGTTTTGCGGTTGCGGCATTCGGGGTAGGATTCTCTGTTCGTAGAGGGTGTCGCTCGGATGCCGGTCAAAATCTTCGAAATTGGCGTGGGATGGCCGAAGTTCTCTGAGTCTCTGCTGTCGCCCGACGAGTTTTGAACGCTCGCGTCCGAACCGGGGTTCCGCGTGAGACGGTTTTCGAACTGGAGATTGAATCTGTACTATCAAGGCTCCGACAGGACCCGCCATCTTCAAGGTGATGTGCGGTGCTGACCAATCGTGAATTGGCACTCCTCCTCTGGGGAGCGGTTCTATTTCTGTGGTTTTTTTCGAGGTCGAGCACTCGCTCCTCTGCCGCACAGGTTGTCCGAGCTGCTTTCAGCGTGAAGATTCTCATCCCGTTCCTGGTGTTTGTCGGGTGGGTCGGTCTGGAAATCTGGCTTGCGACCAAGATTGTAGGTTGGAGTGTTGCCTTGACGAAGGGTGCAGTGGTCTGGTTTATCACTGCCGGTATTCTGCTCTTCGGCGGGTTCGCAGAAGCATCAAAAAACCCCCATTTCTTTCGCTGCAAAGCCATCGAGACCCTAGCATGGCCGGCACTGATCGAGTTCTACCTGAACCTATACCAATTCCCGCTCCTGATGGAGATCCTCTTGCAGCCGATTCTCGCAGTCTTGACCGTTGTGTCTGTCATCGCGTCGCAGGACAAAAAACTACACCGGGCGAAGGGCTGTGCCGAAACGCTGCTTGCGTTCGCTGGACTTACTTTTCTGGCGTACGTAACCGTCCAAACGATCCGTGGCTGGGAATCGCTCAATAAGATCGGTATCCTCTTCGAGTTCGCGCTACCCATCGGGCTCACCGTCGGGGCGTTGCCCTTCATCTATTTCCTGGCTGTGTACGCGGCCTACGAAGTGGCGTTTGTCCGCATGGAGTTCCGGACTAATATCGGTCATCTGAGGGGTGCCCGGAACCGTCTTGTCGTTCTCATGGGTCTGGGGTTTCGCTTGCGAGAGATCTCGAAGGTTTCATTCTACTGGCTTCGCCAGGTTGCCGAGGCGCCCTCCTTCCGGGAAGCGTTGTACATTATCCGGCGGTACCGGGATGATCTCAGGCGCATTGAACGCCAGAGGGCGGAGGAGAAACAAAGGCTGATAGATTTCGCTGGCGTTAATGGGGTCGATGCGGAAGGCCAGCGGCTCGACCGTCGCGAGTTTAAGGCGACCATAGATGCGCTTCTCTGGGTCAGTACCTGCATGGGTGGCTGGTACAACAGAGAAAACCGGTACCGGACTGACATCCTAGACATTCTCCAGGGTAGCTTCGACATCCATGGACTCAGTGACCCGCCCGGAATTGAACTTCTCGTCTCGCCCAACGGTCAGTCGTGGTACGCTTGGCGAAGAACTATTACGGGATGGTGCTTTGCTATTGGCGCAGCTGGCCCTCCGCCTGATGAGTGGCGATACGATGGTGCCGAGCCGCCTGACGGATTCCCTGGTACGGAGCGCTGCTGGGGTGCGTCCAGTCTCTCGATAGAATCCAACCTAAACTGGCATGCGGTATAGAGACTAACAATCACCCCATAAGCACATCCCCCCTCACACACCGATTGGTCAACATTCTTAGGCGACGGCAATACTCCTTGCCGATGCTGGATAGCGCACGCATTGCGCTCGGACCCTGGGTGCTACTCTTTACGATCTCGCGGCGCAACTCCAATTGCCTCAACGGGAACAGGATTTTTGGATGGAGAGGGGTGTTGTCCACCACCAAGGAGATATGGAGGTTTTCGAGGGGTACGCGACTGGGCGGAAACGGCCGAAGAATTGCCTTGACATCGGGACACAATCTGTCGTTTATTAATTATAGAGCAGGACATAACGCTGGCTTAAATGGTCATAATGACTTGTTGCGTAGTTAATTATAGTGGACAGAATGAGGGACGCAAATGGGGCCAACAAACAGGACATACGAACGAACCCATCCATGGATCACATTCGGACTAGATCTGGGGAAGTTCAGCTACCGAAGCTGGCTTCTCTTGGGAGAAGTCCAGTCGAAGGCGAATCATGTGGCAGGGCTACCGCTTCTGCCAAAGGTCCGGGACGAGCTTCACCAGCTCTTTCTCGCTAAGGGGATCCACGCGACCACAGCGATCGAGGGAAACACGCTCACTGAGGAAGACGTACTTCGGCAGCTCAAGGGTGAACTCCAGGTCCCGCCATCCAAAGAGTACCTTAAGCAGGAGATCGAAAACGTTCTAGAAGCCTGCAATTCAATTCCGGGCCGCCTTCGTCCGGGTGTTGATCCCCGCATCGAAGTGGACGACCTGTGCCACTGGAACTCCTTGATACTCAAGGGACTCTCATTCGCTGATGGTGTAGTTCCTGGCAGGATCCGCGAATCCCTGCAAGTCGTAGTTGCCCGCTATCCCGGTGCACCGCCAGCCGACTGCGCGTATTTGCTTGATCGTCTGTGCCACTGGCTCAACACCGGTTTTGAGGACCTCGAGCGTGATGAACGTGTTGCTGCCGCCATCTTGAAGGCCATTCTCGGGCACCTCTACCTTGCGTGGATTCATCCATTTGGCGATGGCAACGGCAGAACCGCTCGCCTCTTGGAGCTGTTCATTCTTTTCTCGGCCGGGATTCCGTCGACGTCCGCGCATCTGCTCAGCAACCACTACAACCAGACCCGAGGTGAATACTATCGCCTCCTTGCAGCCTCCAGTCGCACGGACTCCGAAGCCGGCGTTCGCGACTTTGTCCACTACGCTCTGCAAGGATACGTTGACAATCTCCGGGAGCAGATCGAACAGGTTAAAAAACAGCAACTGTCGGTCCACCTCGTGAACTACATTCACGGACTCTTCCGCGATAAGACTGGCACCGCTACTGCGAGGCGAAGAACCCTTGCCCTTGCTCTCGTCGGTCAAGATCGGCCAGTCCCATCGTCGGCGATTCGCACGGTCACATCCAAGATCGCGAATCTATATTCACGTAAGACCACGAAGACTGTGCAGAGAGACCTCAATGTCCTGAGGGGGTTGAATCTGATCAAGGACCTTCCTGACGGCATCGAAATCCGGCGTGAGCTAATGATCGAGTTTATCCCCGCGCAATTCCCGCGCGGACCTCAGAGCCAAGTGTCTGCGTCATGAAAAGAGCGCAACCCGCCGCCAAACAAAGCATGGAAGGAGTCACTGACTCTCATTTTTATTCTGTCGGCATTAGTGGATTTGTGTTTTTCGAGTCGGTTGCAGTTGACTTGCAGATGCTCCATACAATTCTACCCGTCCTGCTCTCTGGGCCCTTCGAAAAATGATTCAGATAGCGATGGGAGGAAGTCAACGTTGACTGATCCAGAAGAATGTGTAAGCATGGTGTAGTGAAAGTAGGATCGTTGCCCCGATAGGGGGCGGCGTTATATACCACCAGACAGCGGCCCGGCCGCAAAGCGGAAGGCGTTGTGGGTGTTGGCGAAGGCAGCCATCCCATATCGTCTTTTTTGTTTGCCCGGGCTGCCAACTTCCAACTCCCCTCATGAAGTAGCCTCCCGCTCCGGCTCGCCCCGGAGGGAGCATGGATTTCCTTGAAAATCCCGAAGAGATGATGCCCGAGCAGCGCCTGCGGGAGCTTGCGGCGATCCTGGCTGCTGGTTTCATCCGCCTCAGAAACCGAAATCCGGAGCTTGCCTCCACACCCGATCAATCTGCTGCGTCCACCGAGAAACCACTGGATGTTTCCGGCCACCCAAGCAGTTGTTTGGACAACGGGTTAACAGGCAGAGACCCGGTTCAAGAGGAGGTCCCGGAATGACACCACGCGTTGCCAGGGAGATCGAGAGACTGAGCGACATGACCGTCGCCGAACTCCGGGAGAAGTATGGCGAGGTCTTCGGTGAGGAAACCCGATCCCGTCACAAGGATTTCCTCCGGAAGCGCATCGCCTGGCGGCTTCAGGCAAATGAGGAAGGCGGTCTATCCGAGAGAGCCTTGCGCCGGGCCAAGGAACTTGCCAACGAATCGGATCTTCGACTTATCGCTCCTCGAGGCCGAACTGAGGTCCACCGGTTCCGGCCGTCCCATGATCGACGGCTTCCCATGCCCGGGACGGTCATCACCCGGGAGTACCGGGGCCAAACGATCTCCGTGATGGTCCTGGACGAGGGATTTGAATACGAGGGCGAGGTTTATCGATCTCTATCCGCGATGGCGAGGAAAATCACTGGCACCCAGTGGAATTGATTCCTCTTCTTTGGAATCGCCAAGAGGGGGAACGGGAGATGACCGCTCGCAATCGGACCAAGACGCTCAAGAAGGTGGAGGTCGTACGCTGCGCTATCTATACCCGCAAGTCCACGGACGAGGGTCTCGACTCCGACTTCAACTCCCTCGACGCCCAACGGGAAGCGGCAGAGGCTTACATCGCCAGCCAGAAGGCGGAAGGCTGGACATTCCTCCCGGACCGGTACGATGACGGCGGGTTCAGCGGTGGCACGATGGACCGCCCGGCGCTACGGCAGCTCTTGGCCGACGTGGAGGGTGGGAAGGTTGATTGCGTTGCTGTGTATAAGCTCGATCGATTGTCCCGCTCGCTTCTCGATTTCGCCCGACTGATGGAGATGCTTGAGAGTCATGGCGT